>JASFEC010000125.1:0-6950 GCA_050125045.1 Gammaproteobacteria bacterium
ACGGTGGATGTGCAGGCGGCGACATGGAAGAACACGATCGGCGCGAACGAACTGATCGCGGTGTGGAAGGATCCGGATTTCGACCCTGAACAACCGGCTTTTTATTACGGTCGCGTCATCGAGATCCCGACGCCACGCTGGACAGCGTACGACGCAAAGCACTATGGGCTGCAACCGTCTCCCGAGATACCGATGACCACACAGGAGCGCGCCTACACTTCGCCCATCTGGTACACGCCGGGCGAGGGTTGAGCCACAAGCAGAAGCGAAATACCGGAGATAGTCCGTCATGACCTATAGAAACGCGTTCACCTCCCTGGCGACAACGGCCCTGCTCAGCACTGCGCTCTTGTTGCTTGCAGAACAGGCCGTGGCGCAGGGTGTCCCGCTGGGCGACAAGGAGTCATTGTCGGAGGTCTATCCCGGCAAGGCCTACTCGCCTTACGCCCAGCGCGGCTTCCCGAGCCAGGTCTATTGGGGAGACACGCATCTGCACACCGCGCTGTCGATGGACGCCGGTCTGTTCGGCGCCCGGCTCGGGCTCGACGAGGCCTACCGCTTCGCCCGCGGCGAGGAGGTCATGGCCTCCAGCGGTCAGCCGGCGAAACTCGGGCGGCCGCTGGACTGGCTGGTCATCGCGGATCACTCCGACGGCATGGGCTTCATCACCGATCTCGCCGCGGGCAAGCCCGGCGTCATCGCCTTCGAGCAGGGCAAGCGATGGTACGAGGGCCTGCAGCAGGGTGGCGAGGCCTCGGCCGCCGCCGCGCTCGACCTTATCGGCACGTTCGCACAGGGTCAGATTGACCCCGAGATGTTCGCGGAGTACTCACCCGGCGGCAAAACCTACAGCTCGATCTGGGGGGACGTCGTCGATGCGGCCGAGCGCTACAACGAACCCGGCCGGTTCACCACCCTGATCGGCTTCGAGTGGACCTCCCTGGTCGAGGGCGCCAACCTGCACCGCAACGTGATCTTCCGCGACGGGGCGGACAAGGCGGGGCGGATCGTGCCCTACACGACGCAGGCACCCGTGGGTTCCACTGACCCTCTCGACCTCTATGCCTGGCTGGAGAACTACGAGAAGACGACCGGCGGCACCGCCCTGGCGCTGGCGCACAACGGCAACCTCTCCAACGGCATCATGTTTCCCGTGGACGCCCAGTACACCGGCCGGAAGATCGATGCGGAGTACGCCCGCCTGCGCGCCAAGTGGGAACCGATGTACGAGATCACCCAGATCAAGGGTGACGGCGAGACCCATCCCTTCCTGTCGCCGGATGACGCCTTCGCCGACTACGAGACCTGGGACGTCGGCAACCTGGACCTCTCCGAGGTCAAGACCCAGGGCATGCTGCAGTACGAATACGCCCGCGAGGCGCTGAAAAACGGGCTCCTGCTCGAGCAGCGCCACGGCACCAACCCCTACAAATTCGGGTTGGTCGGCTCCACCGACAGTCACACCGCGCTGGCCGCCGTCGAGGAGGAGAACTTCTTCGGCAAGGCCACCAACGCCGAGCCCATGCCGGATCGCATGACCCATCCCTTCGCCGAGAACGAGAACGGCGCGTTCCGGGGAGATATGCTCGTCTCTTCCGGCTACACGGGGGTCTGGGCCGAGGAAAACACCCGCGAGGCGATCTATGACGCCATGGCGCGCAAGGAGGTCTACGCCACCACCGGCCCGCGCATGATCGTGCGCTTCTTCGGCGGCTGGGATTACACCGCGGCGGACCTCAACAGCCGTCAGCCCGCCTTCCGCGGCTACGAAAAGGGCGTGCCCATGGGCGGCGACCTGACGCCCGTGAAAGGCAAGAAGGCCCCGACCTTCATGGTCTACGCTCTGCGCGATCCGATCGGCGCCAACCTGGACCGTGTGCAGATCGTCAAGGGCTGGCTGGACAAGGAGGGCAAGACGCACGAGAAGGTCTACGACGTCGCCTGGTCCGATGGCCGCAAGCCCAATCGCAAAGGGGAATTGCCGCCGGTGGGCAATACGGTGGACGTGAAGAACGCCAACTGGACCAACACGATCGGCGCCTCGGAACTCGGTACCGTATGGACCGACCCGGACTTCGACCCGGACCAGTCCGCCTTCTACTACGCCCGCGTACTGGAGATCCCGACTCCGCGCTGGGTGGTCTATGACGCCTTCCGCTTCGGGGTCGAGATCCCGAAGCAGGCCCAGACCACCCACCAGGAGCGCGCCTACACTTCGCCCATCTGGTACACGCCGGGCGAGGGTTGATCCGCACTGGCCGCGGCCCGGCGCGGAAGAGGCAGAAAGCCTATAGCTTTATGCGAAAGTTGTTGCGCGAGCCCCTGATCCACTTCCTGGTCCTGGGAGCGGTTCTCTTCCTTGTGTTCGGCCTCACCGCCGAGTCGGACCAGCCGCAAGAGCGGCGCATCGTCGTGACCTCCGGCCAGGTGGAGCAGTTGGCCGGCCAGTTTTCGCGCACCTGGCTGCGCCCGCCCACGCCGACCGAGCTGGAAGGCCTGGTCAAGGACTATGTGCGCAATGAAATCTACTATCGCGAGGCGCTGGCGATGGGGCTCGGCCAGGACGATCCCTACGTCCGCAATCGCCTGGCGCTCAAGCTGGAAATCCTGCTCGATGACCTGTCGGCGGAGGCCGAGCCCGGGGACGAGGAACTGACCCGCTTCCTCGAAGCGCAGGCCGAGCGTTTCGCCGAACCGGCGCGATTGTCTTTCCGCCAGGTGTACCTGGACCCGGAGCAACACGCGGACCCGGCGGCCGAGGCGCAACGCCTGCTCGAATTATTGCGCGACGGGGCCGACCCCGCGGCGCTCGGCGATGTCTCGATGCTCATCCCCGGCCTGGACGCGGCCGGCCCGGACGAAATCGCGCGGCAGTTCGGCGAGGATTTCGCCACGGCGCTGCTGGCGCTCGAGCCCGGTGGCTGGGTCGGCCCGGTGCGTTCGACTTTCGGCCTGCACCTGGTCCGGGTCACGCAGCACCAGCCGGCCCGCCAGCCGGCGCTGGCGGAGGTTCGCGACGCGGTCCTGGCCGAGTGGCGCGACCAGCGCCGCCGCGAGGCGAGGGAGCAGGCCTACCAGCGCCTGCGCGAGCGGTATGAAGTCGTCGTGGAGCCGGCAGAAACGCCGGCAGGGTCCGCGGAGCGACCATGAGGCTCCCGCTGCGCGCCTTGGCGCTGCTGCTGCTCGTGCTGACCGCGGCGTGGCCAGTCACCGGCGATGCGCACGAGTCCCAGCCCGGGCTGCTCGAGATCCGTCAGCTCACTACCGAGCGCTGGGAGGTCGTCTGGCGAGCGCCGATCTATTACGGCAAGTCGCACCCGGCCCGTCTCGCGCTGCCGGCGGATTGGCGGCCCTCGGGTGAGCCCACCATGCAGCGGCTTGCCAGCGCTGAGCTGTACCGCCAGATCGTCACGGTGCCGCCGGGCACCGTCGACGGCAGTGTGATCGGCTTCCCGGGGCTCGAGCGGACCATCACGGACGTCTTCGTGCGCCTGACCCGGCTGGACGGCAGCGAGGCGTCCCAGGTCGTGCGTCCCACCCAGCCGCAGGCGGTGCTGCGCGGCGAGCGGCCGTGGACCGTGACGGCCGGCGAATACATCATGCTGGGCTTCAACCACATCCTGCTCGGCGTCGACCACCTGCTGTTCGTGCTGGGGCTGCTGATCATCGTCCGCGGCACCCGGATGCTGGTGGAGACGATCACGGCCTTCACGGTCGCCCACAGCATCACGCTGGGACTCGCCACCCTCGGCTACGCCAGCATCCCGGGGCCGCCGCTGAATGCCGCCATCGCCCTGTCGATCCTGTTCCTGGGACCGGAGATGGTGCGGGCGTGGCGCGGCCAGACCAGCTTCACCATCCGACACCCCTGGGTGGTCGCGTTCTGCTTCGGCCTGCTGCACGGCTTCGGCTTCGCCAGCGGCCTGTCCACCGTCGGCATGCCACGGGCCGAGATCCCCCTGGCGCTGGCCATGTTCAATGTCGGCGTGGAGCTCGGCCAGCTCGCCTTCGTGGCGCTGGTCCTGCTCTCGCGCCGTGCCCTGCGGGTGCTCGAGTTCAGCTGGCCCCGCTGGGCCGAGCTGGGTCCCGCCTATGCCGTCGGCTCGCTGGGCGCCTACTGGACGCTGCAGCGCACCGCCATGATGCTCTGAGGAGAAGACGCCATGAACCCCACCCGACGAACCGATTTCAAGCCCGCCCTGGCGCTCCTGCCGGCAGCCGCGATGCTGTGGCCCATGGCGGCCTGGGCCCACGTCATCTCCGGCGCGGCCGGCGGCTTCCTCAGCGGCCTGTCCCACCCGGTCTCCGGCCTCGACCACGTCGTCGCCATGATCGCGGTCGGGCTGTGGGGCGCCCAGCTGGGCCGGCCGGCCATCTGGGTCCTGCCGGTGGCGTTCCCGCTCATCATGGCCTGCGGCGGCATGCTCGGGCTGATGGGCATTCCGGTGCCGGGAGTGGAGATCGGCATCGCCCTCTCGGCCGTCGTCCTCGGCGCCCTGGTGCTCGGCCAGGTGCGCCTGCCGCTGCCCGCCGCAGTGATCATCGTCGGCTGCTTCGCCATCTTCCACGGCCACGCCCACGGCACCGAGCTCCATGCCGGCGCGAATGCCATGCTCTACAGTCTCGGCTTCGTCATCGCCACCGGACTGCTGCACCTGGTCGGCATCGCGATCGGGGTGGTCGACCGCTGGGAGCTGGGCGGCCGGGCCCTGCGCGGTGCCGGCGCCCTGGTGATGGCGGCCGGCGTGTACTTCCTCTGGGCCGCCGCCGGATGAAAACCCTTTCCGGGTCCGCGCTGACGGCCGCCGGGCTGCTGGTCCTGCCCGGCACAGCCCACGCGCACCTGGTCAACTCCGGGCTGGGCCCCTTCTACGACGGCGCGCTGCACCTGCTGATCTCGCCGGACGACCTCCTGGTCATCCTGGCCCTGGCCCTGCTGGCAGCGCTCCGCGGGCCGCGGGCGGGCCGCCTGACGGTGCTGAGCCTGCCTGCTGCCTGGCTGCTGGGCGGGCTGGCCGGCTTGGCAATGTTCCCGGCTGCGGCGCCCGGCTGGCTCGGCGTGGTGTCGTTCCTGGTCGTGGGCATCCTGGTGGCCGCCGACGCCCGCCTGTCCGCCGCGGCCATCGCCGCCCTCGCTGCCGCCTGCGGGGCCGTGCACGGGCTGCTGAACGGCGCGGCGCTGGCGGCCGTCGATGCCGGCATCCCGGGGCTCATGGGTATCGTGCTGACCGCGCTGGTGCTCACCCTGCTGGTGGCCGGAGCTGCCGTACCGCTGCGGGCGATGCGTGCCCGCATCGCCCTGCGCGTGGCGGGCAGCTGGATCGGCGCCGTCGGGCTGCTGATGCTCGGCTGGCTGTTCCAGGGCGCCGCCTGAAGCCGCGTTTCAGGCTCCTAGAACCGGAAGCTGAAGCCCGCGGTCGGGCCGTGGTAGGTGAACGACGTTTCGAGATCGCCCATCTGGAAGTCCGCGCGCTGGTACTGGTAGCCGAGCAGGATCTGGTTTCGGCCGCTCTTCCCGACCGTGCGCCCCAGCGTCGCCCGGGCCATCCAGGTCCCTTCCGAGTCGCCGAAACTGGCGTCCACGCGCGTCAGCAGCTCCCACGGACCCGCAAAGTCGTAGCGATAGCGCAGGCCTACCAGGGCGTCGTAATAGGCATCGTCGTCCCGGACGTCCGCCACCACGTTATCGCCGAGCCGGAAGGTGAAGCGGTTGTCGAAGCCGTTGTAGCGCACCCCGGCCAGCAGGCTCAGGTCAGACCCGACGCCGCCCGGCCAGTAGGACAGGCCGAAGTCGAGCATGGTCGCCTCGGTCTCGGTTCTCACCAGGAACACCGGGCGCTGCTCGGAGTCGGACAGCGCGGCATAGGTCAGGTCGGTGAACACGCCCCAGTGGTTGCGGCCACCCTCCACGCTGATCATGAAGCCGACATCCAGCTGGTCGAGCAGGTCCTTGAAGCTCACGGTTCCGCCGCCCAGGGCGGTGTCCTGGATGCTCAGGTCCACGCTGGTCTGGGGCAGCCAGAGATAGGGCGTGACCGCCCACTGCCAGGAATCCTTGTCACTCGCGGTCGCGGGAGCCGCCAGGGCGCAGAGGAGAAGGCAAGACAGGCACCGTTTCATGGCTGTGCTCCACGTGATTTCTCGTATTGATTATCTTCGCAGAACAGGGTGAGCATGGGGCGTGTAGCCTACCCAGGGTTACTGTATCGCCCTTACTTCTGCCGCCTGCTCCACCCATATTCGAAGCTGGCCATGCAGGCGGAGTTAATTTGACGAGGTGCCGTTTGATGTCACGCCGCGCAACCTCCGCCCTCCTCACGGTGTTCTGCCTCGCCTTGCTGCAAGCGTGCGTCAGCTTCAGCTCGGTCGACGGCGTCGACAACGTCTGGCGCGAAGTCCCGCTCGATTCCTTCCAGCCCGGCGTTACCACGCAGGCGGAGGTGCTCGACCAGTTGGGGCCGCCGTCGCAGCTGATCAATCTCGATTCGGGGGTGGTTTTTTACTACCTGGCCGAAAAGGGTTCCGGCAGCGGCAAGATCCTGATCGTGTGGAACAGCCGCCAGGAAGCGACGACCTACGACCGGGCCATTTTCTTTTTCGACGATAACGGGGTGCTGGAGGATGCAGCCTACAGCCAGGAGGCGATCAAGCGCTGATTCGCGGCGGGCGCGCATCGCTGCCGCGCTCCTCGCGACCCTGCTCGCCGGGGGATGTGCTTCGGTGGACACGACCTTCGACGAGCCCCTGGCGCTCGAGCAGATCCAGCAGTTGCCCGTCGGCACGCACTACAGCGCCGTCCTCGAGGCCTTCGGCCCGCCCTCCGGCGTCGCCCGCGCAGGCGGCGGCATGGCTTTCCTGTACAACTACACCGCGCTGACCGAGCGCCAGTACGGCCTGATCCTGCCGGGCACGCTGGGCAGCCTGTTCAAGGCGGTCTACGCCACGGTGGA
>JASFEC010000126.1:0-6902 GCA_050125045.1 Gammaproteobacteria bacterium
GCAGGGGGCGTCGTCAACGTGCGCACTGGTCGGTTCGATCCCGAGTCTGGCGCCGGACCCTCTCTGCGCGGCGCACTCTCCTACGGCGAAAACGGCAGTGACCGCCAGGGCCGCCTCGGGATCGAGGCTCCCGTTGGCGAGCAGTTCGTGCTGCGCGCCGATGCCGGCCTGCGTCGAACTGACGATTTCTCGATTAACGGCTTCCAGCAGGTGGACCAGACCGAGGGCAACAAGGACCGGCTGCGGAATTCGGACGTTGAGTCCAACTCCTACTCCGCTACCGGGGTGCTGCGGGGCGACTGGGGGCACCTGGGGCTGGGCTTCAGCAACTGGGATACGGACTACGGCATACCGGAGAACTTCGACGCCAGGCCGATCGAGTCAGGCGGACAGGGGGATGAATTCGAGCGCATCGTAGCGGAGTACGACCGCGTAGATCTCCGCAGCGAATTCGTCGAGCCGCTGCCCGGAGTACAGCTGGTGCGGCTGAAGATGGGCTACACGGAGTTCACACAAAAGGAAATCGAGTTCGAATTCGAGCGCACTCCCGCCGGGGGCGAACTGGACGAAAAGGTAGTCGGTACGTCTTTTACGAACGACGAGCTGGAAGGTCGCCTGGAGCTTCTGCACGACCCGATTGGCACCCTTAGCGGCGTCCTCGGGCTGCACTACCGGAATCGCGAATTCGGAGCGCCGCTGACGGAGGAAGAGGAGGTTTTCTACGTCCGGCCGAATACGACACGCAGCATCGCCTTGTTCGCGCTGGAGGAGCTGCCCACCGGGTTCGGCAGGCTGGAGTTCGGCGCCCGCGTCGAGCGTGAAGACTCTGAGCCCGACGATCTCATCGGACTCGATATCGACGGCGTGACCGGACTGAACGGAGAGTTCATCGCGTTCCCTGAGCAGCTCGCAAGCCGCAGTTTCACGCCGACCAGCCTGTCGCTCGGCACGCTGGTAAACCTGGACGACAGGCGCCATTTGCGCGCATCGCTCACGCGGTCGCAGCGCGCGCCGTCGCCAGAGCAGTTATACGCCTTCGGCCCGCATGCCGCCGCAGGAACCTTCGAGGTGGGCGACCCCGGCCTCGGCAAGGAGACGTACCTGAACCTCGAACTGGGCATCGATCGTCACGTCGGCGACGTGCGCTATGACTTCACGGCATTCTACAACCGGGTCGATGACTTCATTTACTTGCTTTCCGATGATGACGGCTCAGGCAACCCGGTCTTCGTCAACGACATCGGCAACCGCCCCGGCGAGGGCGCGACGGGTGGCTGCGGCCCCGAAGACGGCGGACTATGCGACTTTGGCAACCAGCTGGTCTTCAACACCCAGGCAGACGCCGAATTCTATGGCGCCGAATTCCAGGCCGAGATCGACGTGCTGCGCGGGCCGGTGCCGGTGACGGCGCGGCTGTCGGGCGATTATGTGCGCGGCAAGTTGCGCGACGGCGGCAACCTGCCTCGCATTACCCCGGCCCGCCTCGGCATCGGATTCGACACGTCGTGGCGCGAGCTCGACATGCGGTTTGATTACCGGCGGGTCTTCACGCAGAACGACACGGGGATCGCGGAAGACTCGACGAGCGGATTCAATCTCGTTTCGTTCGACGTCCTGTGGCAGCCGCCCAGCCTTCAGGGCGCCCGCGTATTTCTTCAGGGCCGCAACCTGCTCGATGAAGACGGCCGCCTGCACCAGAGCTTCTTCAAGAACGAGGCCCCGATTATCGGGCGCGCCTTCATCGCCGGCATCCGCTTCGAGTTCGGCAGCTAGACGCCCCGGCTAGAAGTCCAGGTTGTCCGGGCGCGCGGCCGTGGCTCGGGGGTCACGGTCGCGCGCCCATTCCGGCAAGCCCCGTCCCGTCACCAGGTAGGTGGCGAAGCTCCCCAGCCAGTGACTGCCCGCGTAGTGGGCGTCGCTCACGCCCTCCAGCCCCGCGCTCGCGTGCGCCGCCGCCGCGGCCTCCAGGCTGGCGCGGCGCGGGTCGTCCGCTGGCAGCCCCGCCGCCATGCCTTGCAGCATCCACGCCCGGCTCAGGTTGAGCCCGTCGATGTGCGCCAGCTTGCCGTCGACCCGATCGGTCACCCGGGCCACGGGCAGCCAGGCTGCGGCGCCATCGGCCGGCAGCCCGGGCAGGAAGTCCCCCAGCCAGTCGGCGAAGGCGTCCGGCGGTAGCAGTCGGCGCACCAGGTCGGCCTCGGCCAGGCAGGGCGAGAGGAAGTCGTGCCCGGACGGCTCGTAGCCGAGCGGGCAATCGCGGTCCGCCAGGTACAGCTTGCGCGAGGTGGCCTCGATGAGCGCAGCCAGCTCCGCGTCGCCCGCGGTGCGGGCCCAGTCCAGGGCCAGGCCGAAGGCAAACGCAGTCTGCGAGTGCTCGCCGGAGCGAATCGGATAGGCGAGCTTCGGCATCCACTCCTGCAGGCGGCGGGAGGCCATGGCCTCCAGGGGCGCAAGCGACTCGGCCCAGCCGCGCGCCTCGGGGTCGTCCCACTCGCGCAGCTCGGCGCCGAGCTGCAGCAGCCAGGCCAGCCCGTAGGGCCGCTCGAAGCCCTCGCGCCCCGGGGCGGCGAGGTACGCGGCCTCCCCCGCCAGCCCGGCGGCCGTGAAGCTGCGGGCCAGCGCCGCCCGCGCCGCCGGGGCGAACTCAGCCTCCGGCTGCAGCCGCGCCAGCCGCGCCAGCAGCCAGTGCCCGTGGACCGAGGAATGCCAGTCGAAACAGCCCCAGAAGACCGGCGTCAGCTCGCGCGGCGGCCGCGCGTCGCTGTCGTCGTTGAGGACGTGCGCGATCTTGTTCGGGTACTCGCGATGCACGCAGGCGAGCGCCAGGTCCGCAAAGCGTCCGGCGAGGGCGGGATCGAGCATGACGCCGGCCAGGGCCAGGGCCGCCAGGCTCATTGCGGCTGCAGCATCCGGCCCAGCGGGCGGCCGCCCACCAGGTGGAGATGGAGATGATAGACCTCCTGTCCCCCGTGCCGGTTGCAGTTGATGAGCAGGCGGTAGCCGTCCTCGGCCAGGCCTTCCTGGCGCGCGATGTCGCGCGCGACGCAGAACATGTGCCCGACGAGCTCGGCATCGTCGTCCTCGATGTCATTGGCAGTGGGAATCGGTTTCACGGGGATGATCAGCACATGCACCGGCGCCTGCGGATGGATGTCGCGGAAGGCGACCACGCGGTCGTCGCGATAGACGAAGTCCGCTGGGATCTCGCCGGCGATGATTTTCTCGAACAGTGTGGGCATGCGTCCCTCCCCTGGCCTCTCGCTTCATGCCTGCGGCGCAGTTTGGCAGCGCCGTCGAACGCTCGCAACGCGTTCGCCCCTATAATCGGGGCTCCTGCCCCGTTGGAGCGCGCCATGCCCAGGTTCATCACCCTGCTTGCAGTACTCGGCCTTTGCCTCGCGGCACCCGGCTGCGCGAGCCTCACCTCGCTGGAAACGCCCGAGTTGAAGGTCACCAGCTTCCGGGTGCTCGAACAGGAGTCCGCCTCGCTGGAGCAACGCTTTGCCGTGGGCCTGAGGGTGATCAATCCCAACAACCGCGACATCGACGTGGACGGCATCGACTTCAGCCTCGATCTCAACGGCCGGCAGCTCGCCCGCGGCGTCAGCGACGAGCCCTTCCGGCTGCCGCGGCTGGGCGAGGCCGAGACCTCGGTGGTGGTTTCAACCTCCCTGCTGGACATGCTCCGCCAGGCCGTCGAGCTGGGCCAGCAGCAAGAGGACACGCTCGAGTACCGCCTGCGCGGGCGCCTGCATCTCGGCGGCGTCTTCCTGCGCAGCATCCCCTTCGATTACAGCGGGCGGCTCGAGCCCTGAGCGGGCCTAGACCTGCCGCAGGCGCCAGGTGGGACGGGGCGCAGCGTCCGCCAGCCCGTGCCTCCTGAGCCACTCCAGCGCGTCGGCGGCATCCTGCTCGAACCAGGCCTGCGCCGAGCCGAGCCGGAAGGAATAGCCCCAGGCGTCCATGTCGGCGAACATCCGTGCGCGATCGAAGCCCTCCAGCGCATCGGCCAGCAGAACCTGCAGGTAGCAGACGGCATTCTCTTCGTCGTAGTCCCCGCCGGCATCCGTGTCGAGGGCCTCGCGGCGGCGGGGCGACATGCAGACGTAATGGCAGGCCTCGTGCAACACGGAATGCAGCGGCGTGTCGGCCCGGGCATACAAGCGGGCGGCGCGCAGGCCGGCCTCACGCTCGCCCCACCATGAGCCGGGAATCGGCGCGCCTGCCGGCACCTGCTCCAGCTCGAGCCCGTACCGCGACAGCAGCGCCCGGGCCGCGGGCTCGAAGCCGTCGCCGAGGGCGACGACGTCCGGTTCCCTCAAGAACCGACCCCGGCCAGCTGGCGGGTGATCAGGCCGGCGATCTCGCGTGCCAGGGCCTCGCGCAACAGCAACTCCTCCTGCTGCTTCCCGAGGATATCGCGCTCGTTGTACGGGAAGACCCGGGTGCGCGTCACCCGCTGGGCTGGCAGTAGCTCGCCCTCCGGCCCCTCCAGCAGGTACTCCGCCTCGTAGAAGACCTCGTACTCGGTCGGCCGGTTTTGCGCGGACACCGACTTGACGCGCCGCCCGTAGCGCTCGTTCACCAGCTCCAGCGTGGCGGTCCCGGCCGTCGCGTCCTGGGTGACCTCCACGCCGCCCGCCGCCAGCGAGCGCCGCAAGTGCACCGCCAGGTCCGAGTTGGGATCGGGCACCACCAGGTAGACCGACCTGAGCTCCGGCGGATAGTCGCTCACGCCCTGCAGCTGGAAGCCGCAGCCGGCGAGCACGAGACAGGCGAAGAGCATGGGCAAGAGTGGGCGCATGGCTCAGACCACGATGTTGACGAGACGGCCGGGGACGATGATCACCTTGCGCACGGGCCGGCCGTCGACGAAGCGCGCGACGTTCGCCTCGGCGAGCGCCGCCGCGCGGATCTCCTCCTCCGGCGCGTCGGGCGCCACGCGGATGCGGCCGCGCAGCTTGCCCTGGACCTGCACCACGAGCTCCACCTCCTCGCGCTCCAGCGCGGCGGGATCATGCTCGGGCCAGGCTTGGTCGACCACGGAACCCGCCCGGCCGAGCTCGCGCCAGAGCGCGTGGCAGGCGTGCGGCACGATGGGAGACAGCAGGAGCACCACGGCCTCGCAGACCTCCTGGCGGAGGGCGCGGTCTTGCGGCCCGTCGCCGCCGTGTCGGCCGAGGGCATTGAGCAGCTCCATGACCGCGGCGATGGCGGTGTTGAAGGTATAGCGCCGGCCGACGTCGTCGCTGACCTTGGCGATGGTCGCGTGCAGCTGGCGCCGCAGCTCCCGCTGGGCGTGGTCCAGCGTGCCGACCTCGAGCGCGGGCGCCGGGCCGGCGCTGACGTGCTCGTGGACCAGGCGCCAGAGCCGCTTCATGAAACGGTGCGCGCCCTCCACGCCCGAGTCGGACCATTCCAGGCTCTGCTCCGGCGGCGCAGCGAACATGGTGAACAGGCGAACCGTGTCGGCGCCATAGCGATCGATCAGGGCCTGCGGGTCGACACCGTTGTTCTTGGACTTTGACATGGTGCCGATGCCGCCGAGCTCGACCGGCCGGCCATCCGCAGCCAGGGTCGCGGCGATCACCCGGCCCTTCTCGTCCCGCTGCATCTCGACCTCGGCCGGGTTGTACCACGTGCGCCCGCCCTTCTCGTCCTCGCGGTAGAAGGAATCGGCCAGCACCATGCCCTGGGTCAGCAGGTTGGTGAAGGGCTCGTCGCCCTCCACCAGGCCCTCGTCGCGCATCAGCTTGTGAAAAAAGCGCGCGTAGAGCAGGTGAAGGATGGCGTGCTCGATGCCGCCGATGTACTGGTCGACCGGCAGCCAGTAGCGCGCCCGCTCGTCCAGCATGGCCTGGTCCTGGTCGGCCGAGCAGTAGCGGGCGTAATACCAGGAGGACTCGAAAAAAGTATCGAACGTGTCCGTCTCCCGGCGGGCGGGGCCGCCACAGCGCGGGCATTCGACCTTGACGAACTCGTCCATGTGCCGGAGCGGCGAGCCTGCTCCGGACAGCGTCACGTCCTCCGGCAGGCGCACCGGCAGCTGGTCGTCGGGGACAGGCACCGAGCCGCAGGCCGGGCACTCGATCATCGGCACCGGGCAGCCCCAGAAGCGCTGCCGCGAGACGCTCCAGTCACGCAGGCGATAGTTGACCCGACGGCGGCCACGACCCTCGCCTTCCAGGCGCTCGGCAAGAGCCTCGAAGGCTGCCGCCGACGACATGCCGTCGAAGTCGCCGGAGTTCACCAGCACGCCGTATTCGACGTAAGCGCCCTGCGACAGGTCGGCCTCGCTGCCGTCGGCCGGCGCGATGACCTGCCGGATCGGCAGCCCGTACTTGGTGGCGAATTCCCAGTCTCGCTTGTCGTGGCCCGGTACCGCCATGACGGCCCCGGTGCCGTAGCCCATGAGCACGAAGTTCGCCACCCACACCGGCACTTCCCGGCCGGTGAGCGGATGGGTCACGCTGATGCCCAAGGGCATGCCCCGCTTTTCCATGGTCTCCAGCGCGGCCTCGGTGGCATGCGAGCGGCGGCACTCGGCGAGGAACTCGGCCAGTTCGGGCTTGCCCTCGGCGGCATGCACCGCCAGCGGGTGCTCCGCCGCCACCGCCATGTAGGTGACACCGTAGAGCGTGTCCGGTCGCGTGGTGAATACCGTGAGCGCCTCGTAGCCGGCCACCGGGGCCTCGGCCAGCGCGAAATCCAGCTCCAGGCCTTCTGAACGGCCGATCCAGTTGGCCTGCATCGCCCGCACCTGCTCGGGCCAGCCGGGCAGCTTGTCGAGGCACTCGAGCAACTCGTCGGCGTATGCGGTGATTTTCAGGAACCACTGCGGGATCTCGCGGCGCTCCACCAGCGCCCCGGAGCGCCAGCCGCGCCCGTCGATCACCTGCTCG
>JASFEC010000127.1:0-6886 GCA_050125045.1 Gammaproteobacteria bacterium
TCGCCCTGGAACGCTAAGGGATTCCAATCCCCCGGTGTCCCGGCATAAAACCCTAAGCCGTTGAAAAGATTGGTGGGCCCGCCAGGACTCGAACCTGGAACCAAGGGATTATGAGTCCCCTGCTCTAACCATTGAGCTACGGGCCCGCTGGGCGTGGCGAGAGTATACCTTCCGTCAGGCAGGCTAGACTTCCCCTGTGACTGCGGTCGCAGTGGCCAGCCATTGATCAAGGAGCTAACGATATGTCGGTGACGCACAAGCGCCTCGGCCAGCACGGCGTCAAGGTCAGCAATCTCTGTCTCGGCACGATGAATTTCGGCTGGCACACTTCCGAAGCGGACAGCTTCCGAATCATGGACCGGGCGCTGGAGCTCGGCATCAACTTCTTCGACACGGCCGACGTCTACGGCTGGGGCGGGGAACCCGGGTCCACGGAGGAGATCATCGGTCGCTGGCTGGCCCAGGGCGGCGGGCGGCGCGAGGCGATCTTCCTCGCCACCAAGGTCTACGGCACGATGAAGCGCGAGGCCGACCGGCCGGAGCCGAACAGCACTTCGCCCGGCCTCAGCGCCTACAAGATCCGCAAGCACTGCGATGCCAGCCTGGCGCGCCTGCAGACCGACCACGTCGATCTCTACCAGATGCACCACGTCGACCGCGACTGCCCGTGGGACGAGATCTGGCAGGTCTTCGACGTGCTCTCTAAGCAGGGCAAGATCACCTACGCCGGCTCGAGCAATTTCGCCGGCTGGGACATCGCCACGGCCTGCCAGGAGGCGGCAAGGCGCGGCTTCATGGGACTGGTAAGCGAGCAGAGCCTGTACAACCTCGAGAACCGCATGCTCGAGATGGAAGTCATCCCGGCCTGCCGCCATTACGGGCTCGGGCTGCTGCCCTGGAGTCCCCTGGCCGGCGGCCTGCTCGGCGGCGCGCTGGAGAAGCACGACGGCGGCCGGCGCACGGAGGAGAACTTCGCCGCCCGTGTCGAGAAACGGCGCGACCAGTTGCAGCGGTGGGAGGACCTCTGCGGTCGCATCGGCCATCCGCCCGGCGAAGTCGCGCTTGCCTGGCTGTTGCACAACCCGGTCGTCACCGCGCCCATCATCGGGCCGCGGAACGTGGCGCAGCTGGAGAGCGCGGCGCGCGCCGCCGCGATCGAGCTCGACGGGGAAACCCTGGCGGAACTGGATGAGATCTTCCCCGGACCGGGCGGCGAGGCGCCCGGTGCTTATGCCTGGTAGTCCCGGGCCGGTGTTCCGGCCCGGCGTGCTCGTCGTCCTGCTCGCCGGCGTGGTCACGGTGGGCTGTGGGCCGACGACGGCGATCAACGCGCTCAGCCCCTCGGACCATTACACCAGGCAGGCGGGCCAGGTCTACGGCGATGACCCGCGCCAGCGGCTCGACGTGTACCGGCCGACTTCGCTCGCGGACGAGGCGCCGGTGGTGGTCTTTTTCTATGGCAACGGCTGGCGCGAGGCGGCGCGGGCGGATTTCGAGTTCGTCGGCTCGGCGCTGGCAGAGGACGGCATCATCGTGGTCGTTCCGGACTACCGCGCCTATCCCGAGGTGAGCTTTCCCGCCTTTGTCGAAGACGGCGCCGCGGCAGTGCGCTGGGCGATGGACAATATCGACGGCGTGGCGGACGGTGCGCGACCGCTCTACCTCATGGGCCACTCCGCAGGCGCGCACATCGCGGCCATGCTGTCGCTCGACCCGCCTTACCTTGCGGCCGTTGCGAATCCGCCGCCGCCGCTGGCCGGCTTCATCGGGCTGTCGGGGCCCTACGACTTCCTGCCGTTGGACGAGGGGTACCTGCAGCAGGTGTTCCCGGAAGACACCCGCCCGCAGAGCCAGCCCATCAATTTCGTCACGGCGGACGCGCCGCGCACGCTGCTGGTGCACGGCACCGATGACAAGCGGGTACTGCCGGAACACAGCCAGCGGCTGGCGCGGCGGCTCGAGGAGGAGGGCGTGCCCGTGACTCTGCGCCTGTATGACGGCACCGGCCATGTGCGCGTGGTCGCCGCACTGGCGCCGCCGCTGCAGTTCATCGCCGACACGCTGGACGACGTCGTCGCCTTCATCCGCGCGGATTAGCGCGACCCGTTTCGAAGCCGCACGCGGCGTGCGGCGGTGCGGCCTCAGCGCCCGACCTTGGTCTCATGGGCGCCGACGTGGCAGCGCACGCAGCGCTCGGGCCGGGCCATCATGTTCTCCGGGTGCGGCGCACCGTGGCAGTAGACGCAGGTCGGGATCGCGCCGTGCTCGGCCTGGTGGCAGACCACGCAATCGAGTCCCATGTGCAGCGTGCCGCTCGCCTGCAGGGTGGCGGCCGCCTCCTGGTGGCAGGCCGTGCAGTGCGCGTCGGGCACCGTAATCGCGTACTGCACCACGTCGACGTTGTGGCTCGAGTGACAGCTCACGCAGGAGGCGGCGGCCATCGAGTCGTCATGCGCGTAATGGCATTCCAGGCACTGCGGGAACGTGCCCGGCGCCTTCGGCGGATGCTCGACGTGGCAGGCCGCACACTCCAGCTCGGCGTGCGGACCGCCCTCGGCGGCCATGCTGATGGCGGCCTCCTCATGGCAGCGGTTGCAGCGGCGGTTCTCGGCGATGTCGACGGGCTCCCAGACGGTCTGGGGATCCGGCGTCACGGTGACGTTGCCGCCGTAGAACTTGCCTTCCCTCTTGCGGCCACCGGACTCGATCTCGATCGTGTCCTTGTCCCAGCTGTCGCCGCCGTCCGTGATGGTCCATTTCGAGCCCTGCAGCTCGAAGGTAGCGGTGCGGCCGTCGATGCGGATGTTGGTAAGGGGATAGGGCTGGCCCGCCACCGGGAAGCCGCCGCCGCCGCCGGCCATGTTGAAGCCCAGCAGCCAGTCGTCGATGCGCTCGTTCCGCTCGAGGTCGAGCACGAAATAGCTCACCGAGCCGCTTTCTTCCTCGGCCCCGATCGCGCCGGGCTCGCCCGTCGCCGGCTTGCCCTGCAGCTCGATCCAGAACTGGACGCGGTCCGGCGTGCCGTCGCGGTCGTAGTCGAAGGTGATGGTCTCGGAGAAGGCCAGTTCACCCTTGATCGACGCCGGCGGTGGGGGCCAGGTCTGGCCCGACGCCACACCCGCGGTAGCGACCAGCAACAACCCGAGAGCCAGGGAAGAAAGGAGGGATGAATTCGGCTTGGCTCGCATCACTATGCCCCTCCCTCAGCGCGGGTTGGCCGCGGGCGCCGGGCCCGCCGGGGCAGAGCCCAGCACCTGTTGTGCCAGCGCGACCCGGTCGTGGACCAGCTGGTAAATGGCCATGCAGGCTTCCACGTAACTCGGTGCGGCCTTGGTGACCGTGCGGACCTCGGCAGCGGTCACCGGGTCGCCGATCTCCTGCTCGATCCAGCCGGCAAGGCGCTCCAGGTTCAGCCCGGCCAGCGAGCGCGGCTCGGGTCGCAGGGCCAGCTCAAGTTCGCCGAGGCTGCGCACGGAGCTCTGCAGCAGGCCGACCGGCGGCACGAGGCGCCCGACCGGAAAGCGGCTGGCATGCGGCAGGCGCGCCACGACGCGCTCGGCCGTCGCGCGGTCCATCTGGGCAATCATAATGAACGCTCCTGGCCGAGGCGGCCGGCGGCTTCCAGGGTGTCGGCCACGTTAACCATGTCGAGGTTCTCCAGCAGCGCGCGCGTCGGCCAGCCGGAGGCGGTGTCCCAGCCCTCGAGCAGGTAGAACGTCGTCTTGAACTGCTCGAACTTGTCCTTGTCCAGCGTGCGCCCCATCAGGTCTCCATAGGACCACTCACCCTGTTCGTTACGGATGGGCCACATGTAGAACGGGAACAACTCGCCTTTCTCGAAGCGGGTCTCATAGACGTAGGGCGCGAAATGGACCATGTCGCGGTGGCGACCCTGGAGCGTCCAGATGGCGTTGTCGAGGTTCCAGATGCGCCGGCCGCGCTCGATACCATCCTCGAAGCTGAGGCCTTCGCCGGTCACGGCGTTCCAGAACACGTGCTCGCCGGCGTCGTCGGAGGCGGTCGCGCCGCGCTGGTCCGGCGTGTTGGTGTTGTAGAAGTCGGGCCACCTCAGGTCGCAGAACAGCGCCGACTGCTTGTAGAAGCGCGTGTAGTGGCGGTGCCAGCGGACCAGCTGGGCCACGTTCTCCGAGTACATGTTGGCGTCGCCGAAATCCAGCACCTCGGGCCGGTCCTTGGCGTAGGGCGAAAGCTTGCCGGCGATGATCCCCACCAGCTCGTCGGCCTGCAGGCGCATCGGCTTGGCGAAGGCGAAGGCCGCGGTGATGTTGGTGAAGATGATGTTGAAGCAGTGCTCGTTGCAGTCGCGGTCGCCGAGGATGCTGCCGTAGCCCCACTCGAGCTCGGCGCGCGGATCGTAGCCGTGCTCCGGCATTCCCCAGTAGGAGAACTGCAGGTGGCCGGTGCGCAGGTCTTCCTCGCGCCCCCACTTGTAGGCGGCCTGGACCCAGCCGTCGGCCAGGTCGGCGCCAATGTCCTCGCGATGGGACAGGGCATGGATCAGCTTCTCGGCGAACTCGAGCGTGCCGTACTGGTCCCACGGCAGGTCGGAGTTGATCGCCTTGCCCGGCCCGAGGAGGCCTTCCTCGTGCAGGTGCTCGAGCCAGTGCAGGCCGGTCTGGAACAGGAAGGAGTTGTGGCCGTACTTCTGCACCAGATCGGCGGCCTTGAGGTTGATCTCCACCAGTTCGTCGAGCGACTTGGCCACGCGCCGCACGGCCGGCAGGTACCAGTTGGTCTCCTGGCAGGTGGACTCGTTGCCGTAGCCGATGGCAAAGCGCGACCGGCAGCCGCTGATGCAGCCCTGGCAGGCCTGCGGCCGGCGCTGGTCGGTGGGCGGCGGGTTCATGAACAGGGGCCGGGGCAGGTTGCCGATCTTGCTCCAGGCGGCGAAGTCGGGCTGGCTGATCGGCGTGACGTATTTCTGCTGCGTCACGTTGCGGGCCCGCAGCAGCGCCGCGGCGTCGGCCACGGGGACCGAGCCGGTGCCGATGACGCTGATGGCCTTGAGGTTCTTCGAGCCCCATACCGCGCCGAAGCCGCCCTGGCCGGCGCCGTTGCCGGCGTCGTGCAGCAGGCACCCGGCCGCCGTCTGGTTCTCGCCCGCGGGGCCGATCGACAGGATGGCCGGCTTCTGCGTGGTGCGGCCCTGGTCGCGCGCCGGGTCGAGGGCTTCCGCGGCCGACTCGTTCAGGTCCCACCAGCCGCTTTCCAGGTCTTCCGGTGCGCCGACGAGCTTGCGGACCGCCAGCTGGGTTTCCCAGGTGTCCTGGCCCCAGAGTTCGCCAGCGTCGCGGATCTGGACCTTGTTGTTACGGATGTCGATCCAGACCGGGCTGGAGGCGCGGCCTTCGATGATGATGGCGTCGTAGCCGGCCTGCTTCAGCATGGTCGAGAAGCGGCCGCCGAACCCCGAGCGGGTGAACCAGGAGACCGGGTACATCCCGACGCCCACGCCCAGCACCTCGCAGCGGCCGCCGCCCGACGGCACCGGCGTGCCGTTCAGCGGCGAGGTCGCGATGATGCAGACGTTCGCCGGATCGCGGCCGTCCGTGATGGTCTTGTCCTGGCAGAAGTCCCAGAACAAGGCCGCGCCGAGACCGTGGCCGCCGCCCCAGGAGCGGTACGGCTCGGTGTCGATCTCGGTGACACGACGCTCCGTCAGTTCAAGGCGGAGAATCTTTCCAACATAGCCCGTCATGGCGCACGCCCTCCGGCGGTGTCAGTCGGTGGTCATGCCCAGCTGTTTCCAGACCGCGTCGCGCAGGTTGACGTCGTAAGAGTCCTTGCGGGTCTGGTCGGGCATGGTGCGGGTGAAGGCGATGGCGCCCACGGGACAAGCGCGGACGCAGGCCTGCACACCGCCCGGCCCGCCCTTCTCGTCGAGGAAGGGGGTGTCGACGCACAGGTCGCACTTCTGCGACTTGCGATGATCCTTGTCCCACTGCAGGCGCACCGGCGTGTACGGGCAGGCCGTGATGCACAGCTTGCAGCCGATGCACAGCTCCGGGTCGATCCGCCGCACGAAGCCGTGCTCCGGGTCCGGGCGATTGGCGCCGGTGGGGCAGACCTCGACGCAGGGCGCATCCTGGCACTGGCGGCAGGTGGCGATGAGCACGTCGTCCGGCCAGTCGGCGAACGAGTCCTGCAGCACCTGGATGCGCGACAGGCTGTACGAGGAGACGCCGGCATGGGCCAAAGAGCAGGACATCATGCAGGTGCCGCAACCCTGGCACTTCTTGCGATCGACGATCAGGAAGCCCTCGGAGTTCGGGATCACCAGGCGGTCGTCGGCCAGCAGGATCGGCGCGCCGAAGGCGGCGGCCATGCCGAGCACGCCGAGCCCGGACAGGACCTCCCGGCGGGAGTACGAGGGCGAGCTACAGTCGGGCGCGGATGATTCGCATTTTCGATCGCAGGCCATGGGCGTCTCCTTCGGCCCTAGTGCAGGATCGAAGCTACGCCCACCGGCTCGGCGGTGTCGTACGCAAAGCCCGAAGAACGGCGGCAGTGACTGCCCGAAATGGGCGCGGCCGGGCGAGGCCCGCGCGTTCAGAAGAACATGTAGAGCGCGAGCTGCAGCGTGTACCAGTTCTCCGTGTCGCCGCCCAGCGCCTGGTCGATCGCGTCGCCGGGCAGGCCCACGGAGGCGATTCCCTGCAGGAACAGGTGGCGGCCGATGTAGTGATAGGCGGTGAAGGTGACTTCCTGGCCGATGTCCTTCGAGCCCAGGGTCTGCAGCGGCCCGATGCCGCCGAGGTTGTTCAGGTCGTTCGCGCGGTGGTGGAAGTAGTCGAGGATCAGCTCGAGGTTGGGCTTTGGCTTCAGGCTCAGGGTCGCGCGGTTGGTGGTCAGGTTGGCGTTCTTG
>JASFEC010000128.1:0-6859 GCA_050125045.1 Gammaproteobacteria bacterium
CCCCGCCGCGACCTGCGCGAAGGCCTGGGCGAAGTCTTCCTTGATATCCTCGATGTGCTCGATGCCAACGGACACGCGGATGAGGTCCGGCGTCACGCCGGCCGCGCGCTGCTCCGCTTCGCTGAGCTGCTGGTGCGTGGTGCTCGCCGGGTGTATGACGAGCGTCTTGGCGTCGCCCACGTTGGCGAGGTGGCTGGCCAGCTGGACCGAGTTGATAAACTGCTTGCCGGCCTCCAGGCCGCCCTTGATCCCGAAGGTCAGGACCGCACCGAAGCCGTGCTCGAGATACTCCCGGGCCCGGTGGTGGAAGGGATGGCTGTCGAGGCCGAGATAGTTCACCTGTTCCACCTGGGGCTGCGCCTGCAGCCAGTGCGCGAGCGCGAGTGCGTTGTCGCAATGGCGCTGCACTCGCAGCGACAGCGTCTCCAGCCCCTGCAGGAACAGGAAGGCGTTGAACGGCGACAGTGCGGGACCCCAGTCTCTCAGGCCCTCGACCCGGGCCCGGATGATGAACGCGATGTTCCCGAACGGACCGCCCGGGCTGAATACCTCGGCGAAATTCAGGCCGTGATAGCCTGGCGAGGGCGTATGGAACGCCTTGAATCGCTCGCCGAACCAGTCGAAGCGCCCGGCATCGACGATCACGCCGCCGATGGACGTGCCGTGGCCCCCGATCCACTTGGTGGCGGACTGCACGACGATGTCTGCGCCGTGGTCGATCGGCCGCACCAGGTAGCCGGCACAGCCGAACGTATTGTCCACCACCAGCGGCAGCCCGTGACGCTGCGCGATCTCCGCCAGGCGCCTGAAATCCGGCACGTCGAAGCCCGGGTTGCCCATGCTCTCCACGTAGAGCGCACGCGTCCGCCCGTCGATGGCCTCCTCCCAGGCCGCGAAATCGTCGGTGCCGACGAAGCGGACGTTGATGCCGATGCGCGGGAACTGCACCTTGAACTGATTCCAGGTGCCGCCGTAGAGGCTGCTGCCAGACACGATGTTGTCGCCGGCCTCGGCCAGGGTGGTCAGCGCCAGGAACTGCGCCGACTGGCCGCTGGCCGTCGCGAGCGCCGCGACCCCGCCCTCGAGGGCTGCGACGCGCTGCTCGAACACGTCGGTCGTCGGGTTCATGATCCGCGTGTAGATATTGCCGAATTCCTGCAGCGCGAACAGCCGCGCGCCGTGGTCCGCGTCAGTGAACGTGTAGGAAGTGGTCTGGTGGATCGGCACCGCCCGCGACTGGGTGCCGGCGGCGGGCAACTGGCCGGCGTGTACCTGCAGGGTCTCGAATCTGGGCTTGCTCATCGTGGCTCCGGGATTTCGATGCATTGCAACATCACCCGATTATGCTCACGGATGTGGGCGTGATGCCAGCGTCCTGATCTGAGCAGCCGCTAAATTAGCAGCTGCTCTCACCAGCGGTAGCTGAGGCGGATTCCGTAGACACGGTCGTCCAGCCCCTGGTCGCCCGCGAAGCGCGGCGAAAAGCTGGGCTGCCGATCGGACACGTACACGCGCAGGGAACTCTGCACGTCTTCCATGCCGACCCAGGACTGCACCTTGCGGTTGAGGGCTCCCAGAGGGTCGGTGAGCACCAGCAGCGCCCGGTGCCGCCACGCCATCTCCTCGCCGGGCTCATACAGCGCCTGGGTATCGTGCCGCAGCCCCATGAAATATTCGCCCAGTATGACGCCCCCCACCGGGGTCACGATAATGTCCTGCAGCGAAGGTTCCTCGAACAGGGCCTCGACCCCGAACTCGAACGCGGCGGACATTGCCGCGGAGTACCAGAACGAGGCTCGCTCGTCGTAACCGCGCTCCCTGGCCCGAACGTAATACGCTGCGCCCCAGTACGGGTGAAGGACGTAATTCAGGTAGAAGTCGTCGCTGTCCCACTGCGGATTGCGGATGTTGTCCCACCACTTCTTGAGGCTGAATTCCGACCTCTGCTCCTCGGTCCAGTTAGTCACGCTCTCCGGCAGGATGTACAGGAAGGCCACTGTGCCGACCTGGTAGGACAGCAGGAAACTGGTATCGCGGCGAAGGCCCCGACGATCCGGTTCGGCGTCTGGCGCGCCGGGCCGGGCCTCCAGAACCGGCTCCGCCATCGCGTGCGCGGCCGGCGGCAACAAGGCGCACAACACTGCCAGCAGCATGGCAGCTCCCGCGCGCTGCCATGGCGTTCCGTGCCGCGATGAGCTACAAAATGCCGACCTTGTCACTCAGGCCTCCCCCGCATGACCCGGCGATTGTACATTCTGGCGCTGGCCCTCGCGCTCACGCCCACCGTCGGCCTTGCGGCACCAGCCGTGCTTTTCGACGTCAGCAACCAACATCCGCTGATCCAGGTCTACAGCCTGCCCAACCCCGGGCTGGAGCCGCTGCCGGCGCCGGGAGACTGGTCGTGGCGGGCCGATACGCGCCTCAGTAATCACTCCATCGAGGAGGAAGGCCCCGCCGGGGAGCGGATCGTGATCGACGGCGAGAGCTATCGAACTCAGCTGGTCGTGGGCTACGGCCTGCGCCCGGAAATGTCGCTCACCGCCACCATCCCCCTGGTAGCCCACAGCACTGGCATGCTCGACGGCTTCATCATCAACTGGCATGACCTGTGGGGCCTCTCAAACGAGCGCCGGGAAGGCTTCGAGAACAACCAGCTCGACTACAGCTATTTCCAGGACGGTGTGGCGTTGCTTGCGATACGGGAACGCCAGCGCGGGCTGGGGGATATCCGCCTCGCCTGGGACTGGCAGTTGCGCCCAGCGGGCCCGGAGCAGCGCAGCCTCGTCCTGCGCACCGGGCTGAAGCTGCCCACGGGGTCCAGCCGCCGTTTGCTGGGCAGCGGCAGCACGGATGTCTCGGTGCAGCTCGCGGGCAGCGATACCAAGACACTCGGCGCCTGGAACATGGCGCTCGGCTGGTCGCTGGGGGCCCTGTGGCTGGGCGACGGAGACCTGCTGGATGAACTGCGGGAGAACGTCGTCATCATCGGCTCGGCCGGCTTGCGCTGGCAGCTCTGGTCGAGAGTCGCCCTGCGGGCCCAGCTGGACCTGCACTCGGCGTTCTACGATTCCGCACTGGACGTGCTCGGCAAGGGTAGCGTGCAGCTGAGTTCGGGTTTCGACGTCCGGCTGGCGGAGCGGCACTGGCTGGAGCTGGCCATGATGCAGAACCTCCGGACCGACACCACGCCCGATTTCGGGCTCTACCTCTCCTGGCGCTCCTCGCTCTGACTCTCGCCCAAGGCCGGTTCTTCTACCGCCTCCGCTGCCGTCTCCTGCTCCCCCGCCGCCGCTTCCCGGCCCGGCTCGGCCTCCGGCAGCAGCTCCATGGCCGTGGGCGTGGTCCGCACCATCGCATGGAAGTGATGTTCCGGCGCGGGACGCCGCGCGCGTACTAGGATCCGTGCCAGCACGTACAGGCCCAGGATCAGCTGCAGCGCCATGAGCACTCCCGGGAACGCGCGCGGACCCAGCTCCGCCATGAAGAAGCCGGCGCAGGCCGGCCCGATCGCGGCACCCGCGCCGTGCAGCAGGAGCACGGTGCTGCATGCCGGCAGGACGTCCGCAGCCTCCACATGGTCGAGAAGGTGGGCGACTACTACCGGGTAGACGGCGAATGCCAGTCCGCCATACAGGAAGAAAGCAACATAAAGTCCGCCTGTTGCTGCCGCGGGGAGGATCATGGCTATGCCCGCCATCGTGGCCGCGGCAAGGCAGATCGCCGTGAGAGTGCGGCGCCGGTCACCGCTGTCCGACATCCGGCCGATGGGCCACTGTAGAAGCGCGCCGCCCAGAATGGCGACCGTCATGAAGATCGCCACTCCGTCGATGTCGAGCCCGATGCGGCCGGCGTAAACCGGCCCGAGCCCCCAGAAGCTGCCCGCAGTCACGCCCGAGAAAAAGGCCCCGATCGAGGCCACCGGCGCCAGGCTGACCATCCGGCGCAGGCCAAGGCGCTCGGACTCGTGCAGCACGGGCTGCGCCATGCGCGTCGCGGTGACCGGCAGCATCGCCAGGCAAACCAGCATTGCCACGACGGAGAACAAGGCAAAGGACTCGGGCGACCCCAGCCTGAGCAGCTGCTGGCCGAGGGCCATCGCCAACAAGTTGATCGCCATGTAGACAGCGAATACACGGCCCCGCTGGTCGCCCTCCACGGTAGCGTTCAGCCAGCTTTCGATGACGGTGTAGAGCCCGACGACGGCTATGCCGGTACCCAACCGCAGCAGGCCCCAGCCCCAGGGCGTCACCCACATGGCATGCAGGAGCACGGCGCAGGCGAACAAAGCCCCGAAGAAGGAGAATGAACGAATGTGTCCCATCCGCCGAATCGCCGGCGGGCCAAGAAAGGTGCCGACGAAAAAGCCGAGGAAGTACCCCGACATCACCAGCCCGAGCACCTGGTCGCTGAAGCCTTCCAGCGCGCCGCGCACGCCGAGCAGGGTGCCGAGGAGCCCGCTCCCGAGCAGCAGCAGGGCGACGCCCGAAAGCAGCGCACCGAGAGGGACGATGGTGGAGAACATCAGGCTATTCTGTCCGGCGGCGGCCGGGTGCTTCAAGCGATCGGGGCCTGCCCTTATGCGTCCCGCCAGCGGCGCCAGCGCAACACGCGTTCGACCACCGCCCGGGCCTGCCCGGCGGCCGCGTCATCGTCGGACTCGACCTCGATGGTGAATGGCTGTTGGGAAGGCAGGGCCCGGTCGGCGTCGTCGATATCGATCAGTGAATAGCGGAAGCGCCGCCGCAAGCCCTTCAGCAGGGCCATCTTGAGGCGGAAGTGCATGGCCTCGTCGTCCACCTCGAGGAGGGGCCGGTACAGCTGCACGCGGATACTGCCCACCGCCGCCCGGGTCGTCGGCGACTGGCGGGCCTTCTCGCTCTCGCCGCCGCGGGAAGCCAGGCGCGCGATCGCCAGCGCCTCTGGCGACACGGGACCCTTGGGCTCCGCCATCCTGCCCCTTCGGGCCTTCTGGGTCATGCAGCTCTCCGGTCGAAAGTACCGACTCCGAGCAGAGTACCCGCGGCCACCCGTCGATTCCGTGAACGGGGTCACTTGATGCGAATCGGTGCCGGCGCCGCCCCGGAGCCCGCGTCCGGGGCAGGACTCGCGGGGGCGCTGCCGGCACTGTTCAGGGGCGCTTGCGCAGCATCTTGAGGTGATCCAGCAGCTGGTTGCTGAACTGGAAGAAGGTGTCCAGCAGCTGTTCACTGCTCCGGTCCGACCCGGCCTCCGCCGCCGCCACCGCATGGCGGGCCGCCACATGACTTTGCCGGTGGAGATCGACGGCCAGGCCGAAGTCGCGATGTCCGCCCAGCGACGTCACGATTTCGGGACTCTCCAGCCAGCTGCCCAGCCTGCAGCATGCGGCATCCAGTTCCGGTGGCGTCTTCCGGTTGCCGTCCAGGTAGTTGCGCAGCGCGTTGCGCCATGCCCGGTGGCCCAGCTCGGCCAGGAGCTCGGGCAGCCGGTCGCGACCCAGCTCGTCGCAGTCTGCCCAGGTCTCCGGTGGCCGCCAGCTCTCGGCCCAGTCTTTGACCTCGGCCGCCGGCATCGGCCGGGCAATCGCGAAGCCCTGGCCCAGGTCACAGCCCAGCTCCAGCAGGAGCCGGCCATGGACTTCCGTCTCCACGCCCTCGGCGATCACCAGCCGGTCGAAGCTCTCCGCCAGTCCGCAGATGCTATCCACGATGACCGCGTGCTCCTGATCGTCGAGCAGGTCACGCACGAAGCTCTGGTCGATCTTGACGATCCGGGCCGGCAACTGCTTAAGGAAGGTCAGCGACGAGAAACCGGTCCCGAAGTCGTCCAGCGCCACGTTCACGCCGATCTCATCGAGTCGCGCCACCAGCGCGCCCACTCGGCCCATGTCCCGCATCGCCCCGGTCTCGACCACCTCGATCCCAAGCTGTGCCGGGCGGACCCGGGGGTGTGCCTTGAACTGCCGCTCCAGGCGAGCGATGAATTCCGGATCGTGGAGCTGGACGCTGGTCACGTTGACGCTGACGGAAGTCTCGAAACCGGCCGCGTTCCAGGCGTCCAGCTGGGCCAGCGCCATGTCGATCACCTGGTCACCGAGCTCGATCGCGAGGGGATGGTTCTCGAGCAAGGGAATGAACCGAGCCGGCAGCAACAGGCCCTTGCCTGGATGCTGCCACCGCACCAGCGCCTCGAAGCCGAGAACCTCGGCGGCGCGCATGTCCACCTTGGGCTGGTAATAGAGGAGGAACTGCCGGTCCGCGATCCCGCGGCGGATCTCCTCCAGCTGGGCGCGATATTCCCGCGTGTTCTCGTCCCGCTCGGCATCGAAGAAGGTGTAGCAGTTCTTGCCCGACAGCTTGGACTGGTACATCGCCTGGTCTGCCTGGCGCAGCAGCTGCTCGGCATCGATGCTCGTGTGCTGCGGGTACGTCGCGACCCCGATGCTGGCGGTGGTGACGAAGTTCTCGTCGCCGGCGGGCGCCGACAACCTGGCGAGGAGCCGCTCGAGCAGGATCGAGAACTCCTGGTCGGCGGCAGTACCGTGAAAAACGCAGGCGAACTCGTCGCCGCCCGTACGCGCGACGTCGGCCTCGCCACAGATCGCGACCAGACGCCGGGTGAATTCCTTGATCAGCCGGTCGCCGAAGTCGCGTCCCCGAATCCGATTGATCTCGGCCAGCCCGTCCACGTCAATGTAGGCCACGGCAAGGCGCTCGCCGCGTCCGGGACACTCCTGCATCAGATCCGCCAGCCGCCAGGCAAAAGCCTTGCGGTTCGGCAGACCGGTCAGTTCGTCATGGCTGGCGATGTAGGCCAGCTGCTCCTCCTGCAGACGCTGCCGCGAGATGTCGATATCGATTCCCGCAAGCACCAGGGGCTT
>JASFEC010000129.1:0-6803 GCA_050125045.1 Gammaproteobacteria bacterium
CCTGCTCCTCCGCGGCATCCTCGACCGAAGCGGGCTGGGGCGGCGCTTCTTCCGCGGCGCCGGCCGCGTCGCCGTCGGTATCGATATCCACGAGCGGCGAGTGGGTCGGCAGGATGGTTCCGTCGGGGGCGTGGATCTTCTTCACGCGGCCCGTGTAGGGCGCCGGGACCTCGACCACGGCCTTGGCGGTCTCGACGGAGAGCATCGGCTGGTCGACCTCGACGACGTCGCCCTCGGCCACCAGCCAGCTGACGATCTCGGCCTCGGGCAGTCCTTCGCCGAGGTCGGGCAGGTTGAAGGTCTTGACGGTCATTCGGCTAGTCCTCGAGGGTCTTCTTCACGCCGTCGATGATGCGCGCGACGCTGGGCAGGTACTCGTACTCGAGCCGGAAGAGCGGCATGACGGTATCGTAGCCCGTCACGCGCACGATCGGCGCCTTGAGGTCCCAGACGCCCTTTTCCGCCACGCCGGCCGCGACCTCGGCGCCGACGCCGCAGGTCCGCGCAGCCTCGTGCACGATGACCAGGCGGCCGGTCTTCTCGACGGACTCGAGGATGGTGTCGAGGTCCAGCGGGCTGATGGTCGCCAGGTCAATGACCTCGGCACTGACACCCTCCTTGTCCAGTTCCTCCGCGGCCTTCAGGGTCTCGAAGGTCATCGCGCCCCAGGTCACGATGGTGACGTCGTCGCCTTCGCGCAGGATGTAGCAGGTGTCGAGCGGCAGGGCCTCGCCGTTATCCTCGACCTCCTGCTTCTGCAGGCGGTAGATGCGCTTCGGCTCGAGGAACACCACCGGGTCCGGGTCGCGGATGGCGGCGAGCAGCAGGCCGTAGGCGCGCCGGGGCGAGGAGGGGATCACGACGCGCACGCCGGGCATGTGGGCGAAGAGCGCTTCCGTGCTCTCGGAGTGATGCTCCGGGGCGTGGATGCCCCCGCCGAAGGGCGCGCGCAGCACCATCGGCACGCTCATCCGGCCTCGCGTGCGGTTACGCAGTCGCCCGGCATGGTTGATCATCTGGTCCACGGTCGGGTAGATGAAGCCCATGAACTGGATCTCCGCCACCGGCTTCATCCCCTGCGCGGCCATGCCGATGGACATCCCGGCGATCATCGACTCGGCCAGCGGGGTGTCCATCACGCGCTCCGGTCCGAAGCGCTGCTGCAGTCCCGCGGTGGCGCGGAACACGCCGCCGTTCACGCCCACGTCCTCGCCCAGCACGATGACGCTATCGTCATGCTGCATCTCCCACGCCAGCGCCATGGTGACGCCCTCGATCAGGGTGATGCGTGGCATCAGTGGTGACCTCCGGAGTTGCGGAAGCGGACCGCGGTCTCGCGCTGCTCTTCCAGGGCCTCTGGCAGGGTGGCGAACATCGAGTCGAACATCGACTCCACCGGCTGGACCTCGCTGTCGAGGTAGCTGGCGACCGCGGCATCGACTTTGCTGGCGCACTCCGCCTTGAGCGCTTCCTCGTCGGCCTCGGTCCAGGCGCCGGACGACAGCAGGTAGTTGCGGATGCGGAGCATCGGCTCGATCTTCCAGGCATCCTCGACCTCGCCCTTGTCGCGGTAGCGGCTGGCGTCGTCCGCGGTGGTGTGATCGGAGAGGCGATAGGTGACGGCCTCGATAAGCGTCGGGCCTTCGCCGGAGCGGGCGCGCTCGAGCGCTTCTTCCATGGTCTGGCGCACGGCGATGACGTCGTTGCCGTCCACCTGGATACCCGGCATGCCGGCCGCGACGGCCTTCTGGGCCAGCGTGCGGGAGGCGGTCTGCAGGGCGAGAGGGACGCTGATCGCCCACTTATTGTTGACCACGACGAAGACCACCGGCAGGTCGCGCACAGCGGCGAGGTTGAGCGCCTCGTAGAAGTCGCCCTGCGAAGTCCCGCCGTCGCCGATGACGCTCACGGCGCAGCGCGCCTCGTTGCGCAGCTTGAAGGCCAGCGCCGCGCCGGCAGCATGCAGGTACTGCGTCGCGATGGGCACGCACCAGGGAAAGTCGTGGCGCGGGCCGGCGAAGTCGTTGCCGCGCTCGTCGCCGCCCCAATACAGCAGCACGTCCTCCATGCGCACGCCACGCCAGAACTGCGCACCATACTCGCGATACATCGGCGCGAAACTGTCTTCCGGCCGCATCGCCGCGCCGATGCCGACGTGCGCGGCCTCGTGACCGAGGCAGGAGGCATAGGTGCCGAGCTTGCCCGTACGCTGCAGGTTGACGGCCTTGGTGTCGAAGCTGCGCGTCAGCACCATCAGTCGATACATGCGCAACAATTCTTCCCGGTCGTTGGCGAATCCGGGCAGCTCGGCCACGAGCTCGCCCGCAGGATCCAGCACCTGGCGGTACGGGATCCGGAATTCGGCGATGGTCTTCACCAGGTGGTCCTCCTGATATTCTGGTCGCGGGCCGGACGGCCGCACCGTAAATAGCGGGGCATTATACACTGCCGCCACGGTCGCCCGCGGGCCCGTGCGCACCCTTTTATGCTGCGTCGCCGCAGCCGGAGAAGCGAATGGCGAAGAGGGAAATGGAGGCCGGGATCCACCGCGATCTCCGCGATCGGCTTACGTACTCGGGCTATCTCGCGCTCGACCAGGTGTTGACGGCGCAGCATCCGCTGTCGGACCCGCCGCACCATGACGAGATGCTGTTCATCGTGCAGCATCAGGTGACCGAGCTGTGGATGAAGCTGATCATCCACGAGCTCGAGGCCGCTATTGCCTCGATCCGGGGCGACCAGCTCGAGCCGTGTTTCAAGGTCCTGGCGCGCGTCAAGCAGGTGCAGCAGCAGATGTTCCACCAGTGGGGCGTCCTCGAGACGCTCACGCCCGCCGAGTACGCCCGCTTTCGCCACGTCTTCGGTCAGGCCTCTGGCTTCCAGTCGGTGCAGTTCCGCCTGCTGGAGTTCCTGCTGGGCAACAAGGAGGCGAGCTATCTGGCGGTGTTCAGGCATGACGAGGCGGCCACTGCGCGCCTGCGGAGCGCGCTCGAGGCGCCCTCGATCTACGACGAATTCCTGCGCCTGCTGGCACGACGGGGCATGCCGGTGCCCGCGGAGCGCGTGGAGCGCGACTGGTCGGAGAGCTGCGAGCCGCATCCCGGCGTAGTCGAGGTGTTCAAGGTCATTTACGAAGACCCCCGCGGTCACTGGGATGCCTACGACATGTGCGAGAAGCTGGTCGACCTCGAGACCAACTTCCAGCTCTGGCGCTTCCGACACCTGAAGACCGTGGAGCGGATCATCGGCTTCAAGCGCGGCACCGGCGGCTCTTCGGGCGTGAAGTTCCTGCGCGAGGCCATCGACATCCGGCTGTTCCCCGAGCTGATCGACGTGCGGACGGAGATCGAGTAGTCAGTCGATCACCGGCGCGGAGAGTTCGCCGGCGCGCCGCTCGAGGCGGCGCAGGAGGCCGTCCAGGGCGCGGCGCTCGGGGGCGCTGAGGGCGGCCAGGAGCGCGGCCTCGTAGCGGCGCAGGGCGGGTGTGACCCGCTGGTAGATCCTGCGTCCTTCGGCCGTGAGCTCGAGGATGCTGCGGCGACGGTCGCCGGCCGCGGTGCGGCGCGAGAGCCGCCCGGTCTGCAGGAGCTGGCGGACGGCGCGGCTCACCGCGACCTTGTCCATGGCCGTGCGCTCGGCCACCTCGGCCGCGGACACGCCGGGCGCCAGCGCCAGGACGGCGATCACACGCCATTCCGGGATCGACAGACCGTAGCGCCGCGAATAGGCCTGGGCGATGGCTCCGCTCACCCGGTTGGAGAGGACCGACAGCCGGTAGGGCAGGAATTCGTCGAGAACCAGGGGCTGGTCGTTCATGATGCGATGCAGCTTGTTGGGCGGCGCTGCTACGGACTATAATAGTTTCAATTGTAACTATTCAACCCTCCACCAGTTGCATACTCCGGAGAAAGTCATGACCGAAGTTCAGGACAACCCCCTGGGCATCGACGGGTTCGAGTTCGTCGAATTTGCGGCCCCCGACGCCGTTCTGCTCCACAGCCTGTTCCGGCATATGGGCTTCACGGCCATCGGGCGTCACCGCGAGCGCAAGGTCACGCTCTACCGCCAGGGGGACGTCAACTTCCTCGTCAACGAGGAGCCCGACAGCTTCGCCGCCGACTTCGCACGCGAGCACGGGCCCAGTGCCTGCGGCTTCGCCATTCGCGTCGCCGACGCGGCGCGCGCCCGCGCCTCCGCCATCGATCGCGGCGCCGAAGCGGTCACCAACAAGCCGGGCAGCCTGTCGGTTCGCGCCCCGGTGATCGAGGGTATCGGCGGCAGCGCCCTGTACCTGATCGATCGCTACGGCGAACAGGGCTCGATCTACGACGCCGACTTCGAGTATCTCGAGGACGTCGATCGTCATCCGACCGGTTTCGGGCTGACCTTCATCGACCACCTGACCCACAATGTTTTCCAGGGCAACATGGACAAGTGGGCCGGCTTCTACGAGCGCATTTTCAATTTCCGCGAGATCCGCTACTTCGACATCAAGGGCAGCCAGACCGGCCTGGTCTCGCGGGCCATGACGGCCCCCGACGGCATGGTGCGTATCCCGATCAACGAGGCCACCGACGACAAGTCGCAGATTGCCGAGTATCTCGAGGAGTACAACGGCGAGGGCATCCAGCACATCGCCTTGTTCACCGACGACATTTACGCCTCCGTCGAGGCGCTGCGCGGCGAGGGCATCGAGTTTCTCGACGTGCCGGATACCTACTACGAGATGGTCGACGATCGGGTGCCGGAGCATGGTGAGGACCTGGAGCGGATGGGCCGCAATCGGATTCTTATCGACGCCGACCGCAAGACCGGCCAGCGGCTGCTGCTGCAGATCTTCACCCAGACCTGCGTCGGCCCGATCTTCTTCGAGATCATCCAGCGCAAGGGCAACGAAGGCTTCGGCGAGGGCAACTTCCAGGCCCTGTTCGAGTCCATCGAGCGCGACCAGATGCGCCGCGGCGTGCTCTGAGGCGCGGGGCTCGGCGATGAAGAAGTGGATCTCCTTCCCGCGTATCGAGGGCACTGCTTCGCGGCAGGCCCACGCGGACCTGCCGGACGGCACCTTCGAGCGTGAGCTCGGCAAGGAAGGCTTCTTCGGCCCGGCAACGCACATGTATCACCGCCGTCCGCCGACCGGCTGGAGCCGTTTCGAGGGCCCGCTGCGGCCCCGGGCGTTCGACACCACGAAGCTGGGCCCCGCGGCCGAGTCGCCTTGGCAGGCCTCGCTGCTGCTGCACAACGCGGCGGTCAAGTTCCGGCATTGGCGGCTGGCGCGCAGCATGCCCGCGCTGGCCCGCAATTCCGACGGTGACGACCTGCTGTTCCTGCACGAGGGCGAGGCCACGCTGTTCTGCGATTACGGGCGGCTGGAGCTGGTCCAGGGCGACTACCTCATGCTGCCGCGCGGCACCATGTGGCGGCTGGAGATCGAGAAGCCGGTCTCGGCCCTGCTGATCGAGGCCACCAACGACAGCTTTCGACTCCCCGACAAGGGCCTGCTGGGACCCCATGCCATCTTCGACGAGGCGATGCTGGACACGCCTGCCATCGACGAGGCGTTCCTGGCGCAGCAGGTGGACCGGGAATGGCGGGTCGAGGTGAAACGCCGCGACATGGTGTCCGTCATCACCTATCCCTACAGCCCGCTGGATGCCGTGGGCTGGAAGGGCGACCTGGCGCCGGTGCGGATCAACTGGCGCGCCATCCGGCCGCTGATGTCGCACCGCTACCACCTGCCGCCGTCAGTGCACACCACTTTCCTCGCCGGTCGTTTCGTGGTCTGCACCTTCGTGCCGCGCCCGTTCGAGAGCGATCCGGGCGCGCTGAAAGTGCCGTTCTTCCATAACAACGACGACTATGACGAAGTCATCTTCTACCACGCGGGCGAGTTCTTCTCGCGCGACAACATCCATCCGGGAATGATCACCATGCATCCCTGCGGCTTCACCCACGGGCCGCACCCGAAGGCGCTGAAGAGCATGCTCGAGCAGCAAGCGCCCGGTACCAATGAGGTCGCGGTCATGCTGGACACGCGCGACGCCCTCGAGATCGGAGAGGCCGCCGAGAGCGTCGAATGGCACGGTTACGTCAACAGCTGGCAGGGGGGTGGCGCATGAAGCTGGGCAGCCTCAAGAGCGGCGGCCGTGACGGGAGCCTGGCCGTCGTCAGTCGCGACTTGTCCCGCGCCGTGAGCGCGGCGGCGATCGCGCCGACCCTGCAGGCCGCGCTGGACGAGTGGGATCGCTGCAGCCCGCTGCTGGACGCCCTGGCAGGGGAACTGGAGAGCGGCTCTGCCGAGGGAGCCTTCGAGCTCTCGGTCAGCGACCTGGCGGCGCCCCTGCCGCGGGCCTACCAGTTCCTGGACGGCAGCGCCTACCTGGCGCACGTCGAGCGCGTGCGGCGCGCCCGCGGCGCCGAGATGCCGCCCAGCTTTCTCATCGACCCCCTGATGTACCAGGCGGTCTCCGACGGCTTCCTGCCGCCCGTCGGCACGATCCCGGTGCCGAGCGAGGAGTTCGGCATCGATTTCGAATCCGAGGTCTGCGTCGTGACCTCCGACGTCCCCATGGGGGTGAGCGCTGCCGAGGCCGGCGATTACGTGCAGCTGGTCTGCCTGGTCAACGATGTTTCGCTGCGCAACCTGATCCCGGCGGAGCTGGCCAAGGGCTTCGGCTTCCTGCACAGCAAGCCGCGTTCGGCGCTCTCGCCGGTCATGGTCACGCCCGACGAGCTCGGGGACGCCTGGCGCGACGGCAAGGTCCACCTGCCCCTGGTCACCACCCTGAACGGCGAGCAGTTCG
>JASFEC010000130.1:0-6744 GCA_050125045.1 Gammaproteobacteria bacterium
CAAGTAAGGAGAACACCAAGTGCATCCGTTCGAGATGGTCGTCATCATCGTCTTCCTCGCCCTCGTGGCGGGCATGTTCAAGACCTACATCAAGCACAAGAGCGCTGAGCCCCCCGCCGACGACGCCCGCATCCAGCACCTCGAGGAGCGCGTCCGCGTGCTCGAGCAGATCGTCACCGACTCCGGCTACGAGCTGCGCCGCCAGTTCCGCGACCTCGAGCGCGACGACTGATTCCCGTCTCCGCCTGATATCCTGAGCTTTCCCGCGGGCCGGCCGAGCCGGCTGCGCGGCCGCAACCGGCCGGCTGCCGGATGCGAACACGTGGCCCCAGCCGCGAGGAAGCCCTGATGTCCCCGACCGACCCATCCGCCCACATCCGGCTCGAGTCCATCAGCAAGGACTACGATGAGCACGGCCAGCCTCATCCCGTCCTGCGCGAAGTGACCGCGGACATTGCCCGCGGCGAGCTGATCGTGCTGGTGGGGCGCTCGGGCTCGGGCAAGAGCACGCTGCTGAACATCATCGGCGGGCTGGACCGCCCAAGCCGCGGCGAGATCACCATTGGCGGGCAGTCCCTGGCGGGTCTGTCGGAGGACGGCCTGGCGCGGCTGCGCCGGCGAGAGATCGGCTTCGTGTTCCAGTTTTTCAACCTGGTGCCCACGCTCACGGCGCTGGAGAATCTGCTCCTGCCCCTGGACCTGCTCGACGTGCACCGGGATGAGGCCCGGCAGCGCGCCGAGGACTGGCTGACGGCGGTCGGCCTGGCGGGGCGCGGCGGGTCCTTCCCCGAGGAGATGTCCGGCGGCGAGCAGCAACGGGTCGCGCTCGCGCGCGCCCTGATCCACCGCCCCGGCCTGGTCATCGCCGACGAGCCGACCGGCAACCTCGACCTCGAGACCGCGCAGCAGGTCCTGCGCCTGCTGGACGACCTCTGCCGCCGCGAGGGCACCACGCTGGTGATGGCGACCCACAGCCCGGAAGTGGTCGGCGTGGCGGACCGCGTCTTCAGCATTCACGAGGGCCGACTGGAGATCTCGACCCCGTGAGCCGCCTGCTGGCCCGTTCTGGACGCCGCTTCTTTGCCCGCCATCCATGGCAGTACGTGCTGGCGGTAATTGGCGTGGCGCTGGGTGTCGCCGTGGTCCTCGGCGTGGACCTCGCCGGCGCCAGCGCGCGGCGGGCTTTCGACGCTTCCACCGAGCTGGTCATGGGCCGGGCCACGCACCAGGTGCTGCCGCGCGCCGGAGGCATGGACGAGACCCTGTACCTCGAGCTGCGCCGAGCGATGCGTGCGGCAGCGGCGGGCGGCGCGGCCGCGCCTTCGGTCGAGGGTGCGGTGACGCTTCCCGGCGAGCGCCGCGCGGTCCTGCTCGGGCTGGACCCCTTCGTCGAGGCGCCCTTTCGGGACGAACTGACGGCATGGGCCGGAGACCTCGACCTGCTGGCCCTGCTGACGCGGCCCGGGACCGTAGCCTTGCCGGCGCCGCTGGCGGCGGAGCTCGGGGTGGGGCCGGGTGACCGGGTCGCAGCGGTCACCGCTGCGGGCGCCACGGAGCTCGAGGTCGCCGGGATCGTGGTGCCCGACCAGGAGCAGTCGGCGGCTGCCGCGGGCTATGTCTTCGCCGACATCGCCACCGCCCAGGAGCTGCTCGGCATGGTCGGCGAGCTGAGTCGCGTGGATCTCATCGTCGACGACGCGCTGGCCGCCGCGCTCACTGCAGCGCTGCCGCCCGAGGTCGAGCTGGTCGAGTCGCAGGCGCGCTCCCGCGCCACCTTCGGGATGACCCGGGCTTTCCGGCTTAACCTCACGGCGCTGTCCCTGCTGGCGCTGCTGGTCGGCGCCTTCCTGATCTACAGCACGATGAACTTCCTGGTGGTGCGCCGGACGCGGACCATCGGCATCCTCCGGAGTGTCGGCGTCGACCGCGCGGGGATGGTCCGCAGCATCCTCGGAGAGGCGCTCCTCGTCGGCGCGCCGGGCACACTGCTCGGCCTGCTGCTGGGGGCCGCGCTCGGCTCCGGCCTGACGGCGCTGGTGGTGCAGACCATCGACGACCTGTACTTCCGCCTGCGCGTCGACGCGCTGGCCCTGGCCGGCTGGCCATTCGCCAAGGCAGCGGCCCTGGGCGTGGGGGTCACGCTGCTCGCCGCTCTCGGCCCGGCAGTGGAGGCCGCCAGCATCCCGCCCCGGGCGGTGCTGTCGCGCGCGTCCATGGAACGGCGCACGCGGCGGCGGTTGCCCTGGCTGGCCGGCGGGGCGCTCGTTGCGCTGCTGCTCGCAATCGTGCTGCTGGCCGCGGGGCGCAACTCCCTGGTGGTCTCTTTTGCAGGCCTGTTCGGCGTGTTCCTCGCCGCCGCCCTGGCCACGCCGCCCGCCACCGCGGGCCTGATGGCGCTGCTGGACCGCGGGCTGCCCGCCCGACTGCCGGTGCCCGTGCGCATGGCACTGCGCGGCACCACGGCCTCGCTCAGCCGCACCGGCGTGGCGGTCTCCGCCCTTGCGGTCGCAGTCGCCACCGTGATCGGCGTCGGGCTGATGGTCAGCAGCTTCCGGGTCAGCGTGGACGAGTGGCTGCAGCAGACCCTCGTGGCCGATTTCTACCTGGCCGTCGACGAGGCCTGGTGCGAGGGGGAAGGCGGGATCGACGAGCTCGCCCGGTCGCTGTACGCCCTGCCCGGCATCGACGAGGTCACTTATTCACAGCGCCGGCGGCTGCAGGCGGGCGGGGAGGAGTGGCGCCTGTGGGCGGTGGATCCGGGCAAGCGCGGGCTGGGCTCGGCCATCCTGGCCGGGGATCCGGCCATGGCGCGCGAGCGTTTCGATGCGGGCGCGGCCGTGCTGGTCTCGGAGCCCTGGGCAAACCGCCGCGGCACCGAGGTCGGCGATATCGTCAGCCTGCCGACTCCGCAGGGCGTGGTGGACTTCCCGGTCGCCGGCGTGTTCCGCGATTACACTTCGGACCGCGGCGTGATCGCCCTGCATCGCGACCGCTACCGGGCACTGTGGGGCGACGCCTGCAGCGAGGGCGTCGGCGTGACCTTCGTCCCCGGCACCGACGACGCAGTCGCGCGGCGTGCCATCGAGAGCGTGCTGGCGCCGGGCAGCGCCATCTGGCTGTCCAACAACGCCGAGCTGCGCGAGGCCTCGCTGGCGGTGTTCGACCGCACTTTCACCATCACCCGGGTCCTCCAGGTGCTGGTGGGCCTGGTCGCCTTCCTCGGCATCCTGTCCGCCCTGCAGGCCCTGCAGCTCGAGCGCGTGCGCGAGACGGCGGTGCTGCGCGCCGTGGGCTGGCTGCCGCGCCAGCTGCGCGGCCTGGTGGCGGCGCAGACCGGACTGCTCGGTCTGGCTGCGGGCCTGTTCGCCATGCCGCTGGGCGTCACGCTGGCCGGCCTGCTGATCTTCGTCATCAATCGCCGCGCCTTCGGCTGGACCATGACTTTCGAGCTCGGCCCCGGAGAGCTGCTGCAGGGGATGCTGCTGGCGCTCGTCGCGGCCCTTCTGGCCGGCGTTTACCCGGCGTGGCGCACCAGCCGGCGGCCGGTAGCGCAGGATCTCCGGGAGGAGTGAGACGGGCGCGGAAGACCTGTCCGCTGGCTGGCCATGACAGGGTCCCGCTCGCTTGGAAATCTGATGCCGCTCGCAGGACCCGGTCATACCCAGCCGCTCCCAAGGCTGCATGACCGGCGGCCGGGCGCGTCCGAGCCAAGGACAGGTCTCGACGGGTCCGAGTCGCGGTCAGCGGTCGGGGACGAGCACCGCCGCGCCCTGCAGCCGTCCGGCGCGGAGATCGTCCAGCGCCTCGTTGGCGCGGGCCAGCGGATAGGGCACCACCTCAGTGTGGATCGGCAGGGTGTCCGCGAGCGCCAGGAACTCCTCGGCATCGCGCCGGGTGAGATTGGCGACCGAGCACAGCACCCGTTCCCCCCAAAGCAGCGCATAGGGGAAGGACGGGATGTCGCTCATGTAGATGCCGCCGCACACGACCGTGCCGCCCGGGCGCACTGCCGCGAGGGCGGCGGGCACCAACGCCCCGACCGGGGCGAACAGCAGTGCGGCGTCCAGTGGCTCGGGCGCGAGCTCATCGGAGCCGCCGGCCCAGCAAGCGCCCTGTTCACGGGCGAAGTCCATTGCCGCGGTGTCGCCGGGACGGGCAAAGGCATACACCTCCCGGCCCTGCCAGCGCGCCACCTGGGCGACGATGTGCGCCGCCGCGCCGAAACCGTAGATCCCCAGGCGCCGGGCATCTCCCGCCTTGGACAAGGTGCGGTAACCGATCAGGCCGGCGCACAGCAGCGGTGCCGCGTGGAGGTCGTCGTAGCCGCGGGGCAGCGGGAACACGAACCGGGCGTCGGCGATCGCTTCCTCCGCGTACCCGCCGTCGATCTGGTAGCCGGTGAAGCGGGCTTCCGGGCAAAGGTTCTCCTGGCCCGCACGGCAGTAGTCGCAGGCGCCGCAGCTCCAGCCGAGCCACGGGATGCCGACGCGCAGGCCGGGCTCGAGGGCCACGTCCGGGGCCGAGTCGATCACGGTGCCGACGATCTCGTGGCCGGGGACGACGGGGCAGCTGGGGTCCGGCAGCTCGCCGTCGACCAGGTGCAGGTCGGTCCGGCATACGCCGCAGGCCGAAACGCGGACCCGCACCTCGCCGGCGCGGAGCTTGCGGCGCCGGCGCCGCCGCTCGACCAGCGGCCGGCCCGGTGCATCCAGGACCATGGCCTTCATGCGCGTGTCTCCGGGCCCGTGTAGTCTGGCCCCCTGCATCCCGTTCAGGGAAGGTTAACGAACCTCGTGGCAGCTTGCGAGGCAGAGAAAGATCATGTCCAGAGCCGAAACGTTGTCGCCATTCCACCGGATCACCCGCTGCCTGCTGGCGTGCGCGGGACTCCTGTTGCTCGCCGGCTGCAGCACGTCGTTCTTCTACGAGCGGGCCGACCGCTTCGCGGGGCGGTGGGTCAACGGTTACCTGGAGCTCGAAGCGGAGCAGCAGGCCATCCTGGAGGAAGAGCTGGAGGCGGTGCACGAGTGGCACCGGCGAGAGCACCTGCCGCGCTACGCCGCCTGGCTCCGGTCCGTGGCGGCGCAGGTGGAGGCCCCGGGCGAGCTCGGCCCCGAGGCGCTCCGGGCGCGCGGTGAGGAGCTCGGCGAATTCTGGCGCGAGCTGGCCGACCGGGCGCTGCCGCCGCTGCTGCAGCTCGGTGCCGGGCTCCAGGACGAGCAGGTGGATGAGTTCCTCGAGCGCCTGCGGGAGAAGCATGCGGAGGAGGTCGAGGAGGGCGCCGGGCGCAGCGCTGAGTGGCAGGCGGCCCGTCGCTCAAGCTCCATGGAGCGCTTCCTGAAGCGCTGGGTCGGTTCCCTGTCGTCAGCCCAGCAGGCGCAGGTCGAGGCCTGGTCGCAGCAGCTGGAGCCCTCTCGCGAGGCCTGGCTGGAGAGCCGGCTCGGCTGGATCGACGCCATGGAGCGCGCGCTGGCCAGCCGGCAGGACGATGCGGCCCTGGCGATTGCCGCTGAGACGCTGATCGCCCGGCCGGAAGAACGCTGGACCCCGGCCTATGCGGCCCTGGTCGAGCGCAACACCGTCCGGACCACGGATTTCCTGGCCCGCTTCCTGGCGGGACTCGAGGCGGGGCAGCGCGCGCGGGCCGTGGGCCGGCTCGAGGAGCTCGCAGCCGAATTCGACTCACTCGCGGCGAGCGGCGGCTGAAGCGGGGTTTGCTGCAGTGCGCATAGCTGTTGAACCGGACTGCTGATTTAATCCCCGGTCGGCTGTTCACCGGAGAAAGGATCGTGGAGAAGCCCTGGATCAACAGTTACCTGCCCGGCACGCCCGCCGAGATCGATCTCAGTGACGGGGCTACGCTGGTGAGCGTCTTCGAGGAGAGCGCGCGACGCTTTGCCGATCGCCCGGCCTTCTCGTGCATGGACCACGCGATCAGCTATGCGGAGCTGGACCGCAGGTCGGCCGACTTCGCGGGCTGGCTGGCCAGCATCGGGCTCAAGCCGGGAGCGCGCGTGGCCATCATGCTGCCGAATGTCCTGCAGTATCCCGTGGCGCTGTTCGGGGTCCTGCGGGCAGGCATGACGGTGGTGAACGTCAACCCGCTCTACACGCCGCGCGAGCTGAAGCACCAGCTCGTCGACTCGGGGGCTGAAGCGATCCTGATCCTGGAGAACTTTGCCGCGACCCTCGAGAAGGTGGTGGCCGAGACCGGCGTGAAGCACGTGGCGGTCACGGGCCTCGGCGACATGCTGGCCTTCCCCAAGCGGCATATCGTCAACTTCGTGGTGCGGCGGGTGAAGAAGCTGGTGCCCGCTTACGAGCTGCCCGGGCACGTGACCCTGGCGGACGTGCTGGCCAAGGGCCATGCGCAGGGTTTCCAGCCGGTGCCGGTCGGCCAGGATGACCTCGCCTTCCTCCAGTACACCGGCGGCACTACCGGCGTGTCGAAAGGGGCGATGCTGACCCACCGGAACATGGTGGCCAACCTGCGCCAGATGCATGCCTGGATCGGCGAGCTGATCGACGAGGGCCGCGAGGTGGTGATCACCGCGCTGCCGCTCTATCACGTGTTCAGCCTGGTTTGTAACTGCCTGCTGTTCATGTCGGTCGGCGGCCTCAACGTGCTGATCACCAACCCCCGCGACATCCCGGCCTTCGTCAAGGAGTTGTCGAAGCTCAAGTTCTCGATCATCACCGGCGTCAACACGCTCTTTAACGCGCTCCTGCAGGATCCCGATTTCG
>JASFEC010000131.1:0-6728 GCA_050125045.1 Gammaproteobacteria bacterium
TTGACGGCCGCCCAGACGAAAGCCGCGAGCACGGTACCCAGGAACAGGTTGGGGTGCAGTTCGCCGACCAGCGGCGGCCTGGCCGGATAGATGAACATGGCGAACAGCAACGCCGCATAGAGCATGCGATAGGCGTTGAGCAGCCTGAGCGTGCGCCAGGCGAATTCCGGGGCCATGACTTCCGGGCGGCTGTTCACAATGCTTGTTCCCTGCGCCTGTGTGCTGCTGCGGGGCTCTGCCCGGGCGACGGGCTTGGCGCGACGCTGACCGATGGGGGAGAATAACCAGCTTTCGGCCCGGCCCGAAACCCTTTCGCAGCGGAGTCCTTGCGGCATGAACCTCCACGAGTACCAAGCCAAGCAGCTTTTCGCCGAGTACGGCATCCCCGTCTCGCGCGGCATACCGGCCCGCAGCGCCGAGGACGCGGCCAAGGCGGCCGAGGAAATCGGCGGCAGCACCTGGGTGGTAAAGGCCCAGGTCCATGCCGGCGGCCGCGGCAAGGCCGGCGGCGTGAAGATCGTCGACACCGCGAAGAAGGTGCGCGAGGCCGCGGCGCAGATGCTGGGCCATCGGCTGACCACCCACCAGACGGGGCCGGAAGGCCTGCCGATCAACATCGTCTACGTGGAGGCGGGTTCCTCTATCGAGCGGGAGTTGTACCTCAGCCTGCTGGTCGACCGGGCGCGCGAGCGCGTCGTGGTCATGGCCTCGGCCGCGGGCGGCATGGACATCGAGGAAGTCGCCGCCAAGACGCCCGAGCAAATCGTCACCGTGGCGGTCCACCCGGCCGCCGGCCTGCAGCCCTACCAGGCCCGCCAGGTTGCCTTTGCGCTGGAGCTCACTGGGGAGCAGGTCGGCCAGTTCACGAAGCTGCTGCAGAGCCTGTACCGGCTGTTCATCGAGCGCGACTGCGCGCTGCTCGAGGTGAACCCCCTGATCGTCAACGGCGAGGGCAAGCTGCACGCCCTGGACGCCAAGATCGGCATCGAGTCGAATGCCCTGTTCCGCCAGTCGCGCCTGATGGAATGGCGCGACCCCTCGCAGGAAGACGAGATGGAGAACCGCGCCTCGGCGCACGGCCTCAACTACGTCTCCCTCGACGGCGAGATCGCCTGCATGGTCAACGGCGCCGGCCTGGCCATGGCCACCATGGACCTGATCAAGCTGCACGGCGGCGCGCCCGCCAACTTCCTCGACGTCGGCGGCGGCGCCACGGCCGAGCGCGTGGCCGAGGCCTTCAAACTGATCCTGTCCAACGCCAATGTGAAGGCCATCCTGGTGAACATCTTCGGCGGCATCGTGCGCTGCGACCTGATCGCCGAGGGGATCATCCAGGCGGTCAAGGAGGTGGGCGTCGAGGTGCCGGTGGTGGTGCGCCTCGAGGGCACCAACGTCGAGCGCGGCCGCGAGCTGCTGGAGCAGAGCGACGTAGACATCATCGCCGCCGAAGACCTGACGGATGCGGCGAGGAAGGCCGTGGCGGCCGCCGGCCAGCAGGGGGCCCGGACATGAGCATCCTCGTAAACAGCGACAGCAAGGTCATCTGCCAGGGCTTCACCGGCCGCCAGGGCAGCTTCCACTCCGAGCAGTGCATCGAGTACGGCACCCGGATGGTCGGCGGCGTGACGCCCGGCCGCGGCGGCGAGGTTCATCTCGGCCTGCCCGTGTTCAACACCGTGCATGACGCCGTGGCCGAGACCGGCGCCGACGTCAGCATGATCTACGTGCCGGCGCCCTTTGCCGCCGACGCCATCCTCGAGGCCGCCGACGCCGGCATCAAGCTGGTGGTCTGCATCACCGAGGGCATCCCGGTGCTCGACATGGTGAAGGTCAAGGCCGCGCTCGAAGACTACGAATGCCGGCTGATCGGCCCCAACTGCCCGGGCATCATCACCCCGGGTGAGGCCAAGATCGGCATCATGCCGGGCTTCATTCACCAGCCCGGCAAGGTCGGCATCGTCTCCCGCTCCGGCACCCTGACTTACGAGGCCGTTTACCAGACCACGAAGAACGGGCTGGGCCAGTCGACCTGCGTGGGCATCGGCGGCGACCCCGTGCGCGGCATGAACTTCATCGATTGCCTGGAGCTCTTCGAGCGCGACGAGCAGACCGAGGGCGTGCTGATGGTCGGCGAGATCGGCGGCAGCGACGAGGAGGCCGCGGCCGGGTTCATCGCTCGGCGGATGACCAAGCCGGTGGTCGCCTACATTGCGGGCGTCACGGCGCCCCCCGGCAAGCGCATGGGCCACGCCGGCGCGATCGTCTCGGGCGGCAAGGGGACCGCGGATGAGAAGTTCCGGGCGCTGGAGGCTGCCGGCGTCACGACTGTGCGCTCGCCGGCCGAGCTCGGCAGCGCCATCCTCGAGCGCCTGGGCTAAGCTCCGGGCAGGGCTCTCGCGACGGGGAGCCGCCGGATCGAGGCCAACGCCATGCGCATCGCCATCGCCCAGATCAACCCCGTCGTCGGGGACGTCGAGGCGAACGTCACCCGCATGCTGGAGATGTGCCGGCGGGCGCACGACGCCCTGCGCGCCGACCTGGTGATCTTTCCCGAGCTGGCCCTGTGCGGCTATCCGCCCGAGGACCTGCTGTTCCACGGCGGCTTCCGCCGCGATGTCGAAGACGCCCTCGACCGGCTGAAGCGGAGCCTCAATGGCATGTCCGTGCTGGTGGGCTACCCCGAGTACGAGGGCGACAGGATCTACAACAGCGCCGCCCTGCTGCGGCCGGACGAGGCGCCGCTGGTGTACCGCAAGCAGCGCCTGCCGAACTACGGCGTCTTCGACGAGAAGCGCTACTTCGAGGCCGGCGCCGCGAGCTGCGTCGTCGAGATGCGCGGCGTGAAGCTCGGCATCACCATCTGCGAGGACCTCTGGAGCCCCGAGGTGGCGCAGGCCACGGCTGCCGCCGGCGCCGAGGTCCTCGTCTCTGTCAACGGCTCGCCCTACGACACCGGCAAGCGCGCGCGCCGCGAGTCCGAGCTCCGCGAGCGGATCGGCGAGACCGGCCTTCCGGTCATCTATGCGAACCTGGTCGGCGGCCAGGACGAGCTCGTGTTCGACGGCGGTTCCATGGCCTTCGACGGCGCCGGCGAGCTGGTGTACCGGGCGCCCTTCTTCGCCGAGTCGCTGGAGCTGCTGGAGGTGAAGCCCGGCGGCGGGATCGTCCCGGGTCACGTCAACGATGCGCCGGACCTGGTCGATGGCGTCTACCGCGCGCTGGAGCTGGGTGTTGCCGACTACGTCAACAAGCACCATTTCCCGGGCATCGTGCTCGGCCTGTCGGGCGGGATCGATTCGGCCCTGACGCTGGCCATCGCCGTGGACGCCCTGGGTCCCGAGCGGGTGCGCACGGTGATGATGCCCTCGCGCTACACCTCGGACATGAGCCGGGAGGACGCCGAGAACATGGCCCGCGTGCTCGGCGTGCAATACGACATCGTGTCCATCGAGCCGATCTTTGCAGGCGCGCGGCAGGCCCTGGAGGAGGTTTTCGCCGGGATGCCCGAGGACGTGACCGAGGAGAACATCCAGGCGCGCTGTCGCGGGATGATTCTCATGGCGATGTCGAACAAGTTCGGCTGCATGCTGCTTACCACCGGCAACAAGAGCGAGATGGCGGTCGGCTACGCGACCCTCTACGGCGACATGGCCGGCGGATTCGCGCCGCTGAAGGACTGCAGCAAGACGCTGGTTTACCGCCTGGCCCGGTACCGCAACACGCGCTCCGAGGTCATCCCGCCGCGCATCATCGAGCGGGAGCCGTCGGCGGAGCTGCGGCCCGACCAGAAGGACACCGATTCCCTGCCGCCCTACGAAGTCCTCGACCCCATCCTCGAGGCGTTCATCGAGGAGGACTGCTCCGTCGACGAGATTGTCGCGCGCGGCTACGACCGCACGGTGGTCGGCCGGATCCTCGGCATGGTGAAGCGCAACGAGTACAAGCGCAGGCAGGCGCCGCCCGGCATCCGCATCAGCCCGCGCGCCTTCGGCCGCGACTGGCGTTATCCCATCACTTCGGGCTTCGCCGCGAAGTAGCGCCCCGGCCGGCGCCGGGCCTCAGCGGTTGGCTTCCAGGATGCGGCGCGCGTCGGCCGCGAGCTCGGTCAGGCCCAGTTCGTCATAGCCCTCGGCCATGATCTCGAGCGCCGGGAGGACCGACGGCGTTTCCTGGAAGGTCTCCAGCACGTACTTGGCGCGGTTGATCGCGGCCACGTGGGCGCTGCGCCGAAGGTAGAAGCGCGCGACGGTGATCTCGTGCGCGGCCAGCCGGTTGCGCAGGTAGACCATGCGCTGGCGGGCATCCTCGGCGTAAACGCTGTCCGGATGCTGCTGCAACAGCTGCTGGAAGGTATTGAAGGAGTCCTGCATGCTCCCGGTCGGGCGCTTGTCCATGTCGATGCGGAACAGCCGCTCCAGCGGCCCACGCTCCCGCGGGAACCGCGCCAGAGCCTTCATGTACAGCGCATAGTCGACCCGCGGATGGGTCGGGTTCTCCAGCATGAAGCGGTCCGCGGCCGACACCACCGAGTCTGGCTGGTCATTGCGCAGGTAGACGAACATCAGCTCGAGCTGGGCCTGGCGGGCCTCTTCGCTGAAGGGATAGACCGCCGTCAGGTTCTCGAAGGCGCTGATCGCCGCCGGGTAGTTGCCGCCCGATACCGCTTTCTGGCCCTGGCGGTAAATGCGCTGGGCATTGTCGTCCGGATCGATGTCTTCCTCGCCGTCGCCGCCGAACAGGGCGCAGCCCGGCGTGCCGGCCAGGGCGAGGAGGAGCAGCAGGACCAAGAGGCGTCGGTTCATTGATTCGGGGCGCGGTTCCACGGCCGCGCAGTATACCGGAGATGAACCGGGCGGCATGCCGGGTCGGCTAAACTGGCTGCATGCAGAACATTGAGCAGGAAGCGGTGGTGCCCCCCGAGCTGGCCGGCCAGCGGCTCGACCAGGCGCTGGCGGCGCTGTTCCCGGATTACTCGCGCAGCCGCCTCCAGGGGTGGATCCGGGCCGGCCGGGTCACGGTCGACGGCCGCTGTCTCAGGCCGCGCGACAAGGTGGACGGCGGGGAGGCCATCCGCCTGGCTGCAGTGCTCGAGGACGAGGGCCGGGATGCGCCCGAGGCGATCGCTCTCGAGGTGATCCACGAGGATGAAGAGATTCTCGTGCTGAACAAGCCGGCCGGCCTGGTCGTGCATCCCGGCGCCGGCAATCCTGCCGGCACCCTGGTGAACGCGCTGCTGCATCACCGACCGGCACTCGGCGTGCTGCCGCGGGCCGGCATCGTGCACCGCCTCGACAAGGACACCAGCGGGGTCATGGTGGTGGCCTGCACCCCCGGCGCGCATGCGTCCCTGGTGCGCCAGCTCGAGGACCGCAGCGTGAAGCGCGAATACCACGCGGTCTGTGTGGGGGTGATGACCGGGGGCGGGACCGTGGACGCCCCCATCGGCCGGCACCCCGTGGATCGTATTCGCATGGCGGTGCGGGAGGGCGGGCGCGAGGCGGTGACGCATTACCGGGTCGAAGAACGCTTCCGCGGCCACACTCACGTCCGCTGCCGGCTCGAGACCGGTCGCACCCACCAGATCCGCGTGCACCTGGCGCACATCCGCCACCCGCTGGTCGGCGACCCGGTGTACGGCGGGCGGCTGGTCGTCCCGGCCGGCGCCGGCGAGATCCTGGTCGCGGCGCTGCGCGCCTTCCGCCGCCAGGCCCTGCATGCGGCCCGGCTGCAGCTGGTCCATCCCGGCAGCGGCGAGCCGGTCGAGTTCGAGGCCCCCTTGCCGGCGGACCTGGCGGCGCTCCGCGACGCCCTGCGGGCGGACGCAAAGGCATGAGACCGGCCTGGATCGTGCCGGACTGGCCGGCGCCGGCCGGGGTCCATGCCGCCAGCTCGCTCCGCACCGGCGGGGTCAGCCCGCCGCCCTGGCAGTCCCTGAACCTCGGTGCGCACGTCGGGGACGAGCCCGCGCGCGTGGCCGAGAACCGCCGCCGGCTGGCGATGCTGCTGGGCGTTCCGGCGGAACCGGCCTGGCTGGAGCAGGTGCATGGCGTCGATGTGCTGTCACTCGACGCGCCCGGGCTGCCGGGGGCGCGGACCGCCGACGGTGCAGTGACCGGCAGGCCGGATCGCGTCCTGGCCGTGCTCACGGCCGACTGCCTCCCCGTCTTGTTCTGTCACCGGCTGGGCGGGCGGATCGGCGCTGCCCATGCCGGCTGGCGCGGCCTGGCAGCGGGCGTGCTCGAGCGGACGGTGACGGCCATGGAGGCGCCTCCGGGCGAGCTGCTCGCCTGGATCGGGCCGGGGATCGGGCCCGACGCTTACGAAGTCGGCCCGGAAGTCCGGGAAGCCTGCCTGGCAGCGACGGGTGCGCGGGCGGAGGACTGCTTCCGGCCGGTCCGGCCGGGACACTGGCACTGCGACCTGCCCGGCCTGGCGCGCCTTCGGCTGGAGGCCGCGGGCCTGGCGGGGGTATACGGCGGCGCCTGGTGCACCCACGGCGACCCCGAGCGCTTCTTCTCTCACCGCCGGGACGGCGCCGCCGGCCCGACCGGCCGCATGGCGACGCTGATCTGGCTGGACCGCGACCGCGCCGGCGGCTGACGGCGGCTGGAAGCCCGGGACCGCCGCCCACCGTTGAAAATCGCCTGCCGGCACCCCATATCGGGAGAAACCGATTGCTTCCGGGGGAACCCCCATGCGCATGGATCGACTGACCAGCAAATTCCAGA
>JASFEC010000132.1:0-6707 GCA_050125045.1 Gammaproteobacteria bacterium
ATGATGGCGCCCCGGTGCGCCGCCACCTCGCCCGGCCCCGCCGCCAGCGCCCAGCTGATGGAGACGATGCGCGGCCAGGCGTCCACCTCGCGGTAGGTGGCGTTGCGCCGACTCGGCAGGCCGGTGGTCTCGACGTCGAAAAACAGGAGCATGGCGCGTCCGTGCAAGGCGGCGTTGGCCAAGCATAGCAACCCCGGCTTCCCCGGGGGGGCGATGGGCGACGCCGGGCGCCGGCTGGTGCATCCTGTGACGCCATGATCCTGGTCGACGGCCACAACCTGCTCTACGCCGCCCGGGCGCGGTTCGCGGCGCAGCTGGTCGATGGCCACCCGGGCACGGCCGCGCGGGACGCCCTGGTGGACTTCCTGGCCGGCCTGTACGACCAGCGCGGACAGGACGTCCGGGTCTACTTCGACGGCGGCGAGCCCCACGCCGAGCAGCGCTCCCCCGAGGTGCAGGTCATCTACCCGGGCGGGCGCGGCGACCAGCGGGCCGACCGCGCGATCCTGGCGGCGCTGCGGGAGCAGACGTCGAGTCGGGAGGCCGGGAAACCGCCGCCGGCACCGATTGTCGTGACCCGCGACCTCAGGCTCGCCAAGCGCGCGCGGCGGCGCGGCGCGGTCGTGCTCGACCCCGCAAAATTCCTCGCAGACTGTGACGCCGGGCTCATCCCCTGAGCCTGCGGCTGGCTAGGCTGACCCCAACAAGAACTGCGGCATGGACGTCCGCACCCTTGGAGGAGTCAGAGATGCCATCGTTCCTGCCACGGCGCGATTTCCTGAAGACGCTGATGGCCGCGCCGTTTCTCGGCGGGTCCACCGTCGCCCCTGCGCGCGAGTCGCGCTACGACTTTGCGGTGTTCCCGGTCGCCGGCTTCTGTTACTACGACGGCCCCGGGCTGCTGGACCGCATCCGCGCGGGCGACCCCGTGACCCTGGTCCGTGAGCCGGACAACCCGCACGACGACCGGGCCATCCGGGTCGAGGCCCTCGGCCGCCGCATCGGGTACGTGCCGCGCAGCGAGAACCGGCCGCTGGCACGCCTGCTCGAGCAGGGCGCCGAGCTCAGCGCGCGGGTGGTCGGGGTGCAGCCGCAGAGCCACAGCTGGGACGCCGTCCGGGTCGGCGTGTCGCTCCACTTTCCCGGCACCTGAGCCGGCGTCAGTCTCCCCGCTGGCGCATGCTGAGCTCCGCGCGGATCTCGGCCAGTTCGGCCTTGACCATGCTGCGGAAGTCCGCGCCCCAGATGGCGCGGAAGCCGCGCAGGAAGAGATAGAGGAACAGCAGCGGCATGATGAGCGTCTTGAACACGAACAGCGCCATCAGGTTGAGCACGTTCGGGACGATGTTGCGGATCTTCTCGATCATCGCCTTGTAGCGCTCGACGTCCACCAGCGCCTTCACCTTCGCCGACATCGAATCCCACCAGCCCTCTTCCTCGGCCTCCTCGCCCTCGGCGGCCGCCGCGCTCAACTCGGCCTGCACCTCCTGCGACAGCACCTCGACCTGCTGCATGTTCTCCTGCGTCTTCGGGCTGACGAAGGCCTGGTCGACCAGGCCGTTGGCGGCGAGCACCAGCACCAGGAGAAAACGCAGCAGGGCGGCGATCGCGAACAGCTTCAGCGGCAATGTCGCGTAGCGCCCCCGCGCCACGAACAGGCTGGCGAGAACCACGACACCGAAGGCCGTGAGCAGGATCTTGAAGAACTCGGTCGAGACGATCTCGATCAGGAGCTTCTGGGTGACGAGCGAGCCGACCGCGAACTGCATGACCGTCGAATACTGCTCGACCAGGTCGTTCACCGGGTCGAGCAGCTCCAGCGGCTGGATGCTGGTCTCGAGCTTGACCCCGATGCCCGAGGATTGTCCGACCTCGACGGACTGGGCGGTGGTGATCACGGCGTTCAGCACCCGCGCAGTGGCGAATGCCGCCAGCGCCTGGACCGTGGCGTCGTCGATGTACTCCTCGGTCTTGCGATCGATGCCGCCCCACCACGACACCGCCACGGTCAGCAGCACGACCGCGATGGCCGCGAGCTTGCGCCGGCCGCTGAGCATGTCGTCCGAATTCATCGGGTTCTCCCTGCGAGTGCTGTCGGGTGTGCGTCCAGCCCGGCCAATAGCTTAGCGCAGGCTGCCGGATGGACGCGGCGGGGGGGCCGGCCGCATCAGCGCGTTGACTCGCCGCGCCGGGAGACGCACCCTGCCGGGCATGCGTAACGCAACCGTGTTCGCCCTGCTCGCCGGCACCGTCCTCGTGGTCCTGGCGCTGGTGAACAGCTGGCCGCTGCTGCTCTGGCGCCTGCCGGGCGGCCTGCCGCTGGGCAACGCCCTCGTGGCGCTGGCGCTGTGCGCCCCGGCTGCCGCCGCCCTCTTGTTGAGTCCGCCCGGGACGCTCGGTCGCAAGCTGGCACTCGTCGCCCTGTTCATCGCCATCGCGTGGCTGCCCGTGTCGGTCCTGCTGGCCGGCAACCTGAACCTGAACTTCTCTGGCGACAGGGGGCACACTTGGGAAGTATTCACCGCCGTCACGGCGCTGCTGGCGATCGTGGCCATCGCCTGGGCCGTGGCACAGCTGGCGTGGCGTCGCTATCGCGGTGGCGCGGCCTAGCCCAGCCACGGCGCGTTGTTGCGCCACAGCCAGTAGTTCAGCGCCCCGGCGAACGTCACCCAGCCGAGGTAAGGCACCAGCAGCAGCGCGGCCGCGCGGCTGAAGCGCCAGAACGACAGGATGACTGCGACGATCAGCACCCAGAGGAGCAAGAGCTCGACGAAGGCCCAGAAGCCGAGGTTCCAGGCGAAGAACAGCCAGCTCCACAGCGCGTTGAAGCCGAGGTGCACGATGTAGAGCCCGAGCGTGCCACGGGTCGCCTCCAGCGGCGCCGACCGCCAGACCAGCCACGAGGCGACGCCCATCATGGTGAACAGCGTGGTCCACACCGGGCCGAACAGCCACGCCGGCGGCGCCCAGGTGGGCTGCATGAGGCGGCCGTAAAACTCCGGCGCGTTGACGGAGGCGATCGCGCCGATCGCCGCGATGATGTAGGCCAGGACGAGCCAGAAGACGAGGCCGAGGGCTTGGGCGGCGGGAGACCTGGAGGGTGTCGCGTTCACGCAGGTGTTCCAATCTTCGGGCCAGGGCGCAGAATAACACCGCCATGACCACGCCCACGAAACCCGACCGCTCGCCTTTCCAGCCGCCGGAAGCGGAGCTGTCCGAGAAGTTCATCCTCACCGGCGGCCCGGGCGGGCAGCACGTCAACCGCACCGAGTCCGGCGTCCAGCTGCGCTTCGACGTGCCGGCCTCGACGTTCATCAGCGCCGAGGTCAAGGCACGGCTCATCAAGCTCGCCGGCAGCCGTGCCGACTCGGCGGGCGTGATCACCATCGAGGCGCGGAGCCACCGCAGCCAGCACCGCAACCGTGAGGACGCCCGCGCCCGCCTGGCAGAACTGATCGAGCGCGCCAGCCGCGCGCCGCGCAAGCGCGTGCCGACCAAGCCCACGGCCGGGTCGCGTCGGAAGCGCCTCACCGAGAAGCGCCATCGCGGCGCGATCAAGCAGAAACGCGGCGCCCCGGGGCCCGACGACTAGGGCGGTTTCAAGCAGGCGCGAACAACCTACCGATCACGTCGCGCCGAAACACGAAGATCCGGTTCAGCTGTCGACACACCACTGGCAACGCGGGCATGGAAAGCGGGTGCTGCGGCAACCGGTAGTCGACACGGTCGGTCATGCGCCTCATCTTGCCAGAGCCACTTATCTGGTCAAATCCCGTGGAAACGCATGAGGAAATCAGGCCTGAGTTGCTCTTCAATGGACTGCCTCACCGACTTGACGGCTGTAGCCCATGGGATACACTTCGCTCAAGCAGCTACGAGCAACGCAGACCTTCCTTGAGTGGATGAATCGTTTGAAAGATACGGCGGGCCGCGCACGCATACAGATGCGGATCGACCGGCTCGCCCATGGCAACGCCGGTAACCACAAGCGACTGTCAGCGCGGGTCTGGGAACTCAAGATCGATTTCGGGCCAGGCTACCGCGTCTATTACACAGAAAGCGGGTCTCAGCTGATCGTTTTGCTCGCCGGAGGCGACAAGTCGAGCCAGAAGAGTGATGTCCGAATGGCCATCGAAATTGCGAAACAATTGGACGCAGGGTGCTTATGAAGAAATCACCACGAAAAGCTTCCGGCCGCATCAAGACCGTACCCTACGACGTCGCGGACCAGCTGCGCACGCCTGCGGAAATGGCCGCGTACCTCGATGCATGGCTCGAGGAAGCTCCTGACGACGCCCAGGGTATCGCGCGCGCACTCGGCGACCTCGCTCGCGCCAAGGGCATGTCCTCCGTCGCAAGAGAGTCTGGCCTCAGCCGGGAGAGCCTCTACAAAGCCCTCAGCGAAAACGGTAACCCGAGCCTTGCCACTGTCCTGAAAGTCGCGAGAGCGCTCGGCCTGAGGTTGCATGCGGCCGCAGCATGACGCCCGCCGCGCCCTGACCTCAGATATCGAGCAGCTTCTGGATCAGGAACTTGATCGCGAAGCCCAGCATGCCGAGCGCGAGCACCAGGAACAGCACGAAGGTGCCGAACAGGCCGGCCTTCGACTCGTAGGCGATCTGGCCGATGATGAACAGCATGTAGAGCATGAAGGCGGTCAGCCCGAAGGTCAGGCCGAACCACGAGATCTGCTGCTCGGTGAAGCCGAACACCTCGCCGAAGATCATCACCGCCGCAACCCCCGCTCCGGCAGCGCGGCGGTATCCACCGACTCGACGTAGGCATGCCAGCTGGCGTGGCCCAGCAGGGGGACCACGACGAGGCTGCCGACCAGCGCCGCCGCCAGCCCGGCGATCGACAGCGCAGCGATCAGCCCGGCCCAGAGCGCCATCACGCCCGGGTTCCGGATCACCACCAGCCAGCTCGCCGTGACCGCCTGCAGCACCGTGACCTGGCGGTCCAGCAAGAGCGGCAGGGTGATGACGCTGGACGCGAACACCGGCGCCGCCATGAAGCCGCCGAGCACCATCCACAGCTCGAACAGGTAGTGGTCCCGCGAGGCGACGACGTGACGCAGGAAATCGATCGGGCTGTTGACCGGCTCGGGCGACAGCGCGGTGATCAGCGCCGCCGAGGTGAGCACCCAGCCCGTGCCGGCCAGGCACAGCAGACAGCCGAACACGACCAGCCGCCAGTCGTGGCGCGGATGCCCGCGCCAGCTCATCCAGGCGTCGAACACGGTCCGGAAAGTGCCCGGCCGCCCGGCGCCCAGCTCCCGGCTCACCGCGTACAGGCCGACCGCGACCAGCGGCGCGACCAGGAGGAAGCCGCTGAACGCGCCCGCCAGCAGCCAGAAATCGTTGCCCGCGACGAGCAGCACCAGCACGGCGAACAGCACCACCGCGGCGCCGTGCGCCAGGCCGACCGGCCAGCTCCGCATGAAGTCCGCCCAACCCGCCCGCAGCCACCGCAGGGGGTGCTGAGGTGTCAGGCGGCGAATAGTGAGCTGGTGCTGGAAGCGGTGGTCCATTGCTCTAGTCGAACTTGGTTATTTGGATCATCGACCTATTTTGTACCACTTGCGGACGACTGCGGCGCTGCCCACCCTGTTCACGCGAACGAACCCGAGCCGGTGGCAGAGGATGAGTGGGTAGCGACGAAGTGATCGTCCTCGACACCCACGTCCTGCTCTGGTGGCTCAACGGAGACGCCTCCCTATCGTCCCCGCGGCGGGGCTCATCCGGTGAGTCCGCCGCGAGGGATTGTTGCGGTTACGGCAGGATCACCCTCCCCTCGATCGTGCCCGTGATCGAGCGGAAGCCACTCAGGAACGGCTCCAGGTTCTGGCCGGAGTAGGTGCTCGTGTAGGAACCGGTGGCGCCGGCGAAGCGGCCCGTACCGCCCATGTAAAAGCCCTCGGCATCGCCGCTGTAATAGCCAGTGTCCAGGTTGAGGCACATCTCGCCCCCGGTGCCGACTGCGTACAACTGGTCACCATTGGCAAAGCTGAGCACACCGGTCGACTGGAACAGGACGAGTGGCAGGTAATCATCGCCATCGTCCGGGCACTGGACGGTCGGGTCCACCGCGAACTCCGACGTGATGTAAGCACTCGAAGCGCCAAAGCTGCCCTTCGCCTCGGTCATGCTCAGGCTCAGCAGCAGGCCGTCCTGGTTGCTGTCCACCGCCGTCTCGATACCGGCGCCCCAGTAAGAGATCTTGAGCGGCACACCTTCCGGCGGGCCCGAGAAGGCGGCAAAAGCCACCAGCGCGCCCGCGGCAACGGCCGCGACACGCCCGGTTAATGTGTTGATTTTCATGTCCATACCCTCTTTGACGTTGGCCGTCCGGGCCAACGCGGGTGGATCGGCAGTAAGGCGATCCCGGGGGCAGGACTCACAGAGTTGACGAGCCCGGCCAGAACCAGGGTCGCCGTGTCGTCGCACATAATGGATATAGGTCGGGTTCGGGGGCCTGTCAATTTAGTGAGAACGGGTCTAAACGAGAACAGATTTCGCTGCCTTCCGGAGGCCGCAGGCCGAAGGCATGGCCCGGTCGCTGCCCCCTGCTACCCCCGTCATCTCTTTGCTGCTACCGTCCGGCTCACTCCTGCTGCAGCGGCGAATCTACCGATGGGCATGTGGTCACACGCCAAGGAAATGGCGGCGAAGACGCCGGTCGAGCGCAACCGGTATGTCGATTTCCTG
>JASFEC010000133.1:0-6673 GCA_050125045.1 Gammaproteobacteria bacterium
TCGAGATCCCGGCGGATTGTCGCACAGACCGAGCCGCCCCGGCGGCGGCCCGCCGGCCCGCGGCACCAACTGCTATCCTATGCAACGGTTTTCCAGGGGTCCTTCGATGGAATCGGTTCGCGCGTGGTTGCGCCGGCAGCTGGCTAATCCACAGGTAGTCGGGCTGACGCTGATCGTTCTGCTGCTGGGCGTTTCGATCTGGCTGTTCGGCCAGATCCTGGCGCCCGTGCTCGCGGCCCTGGTGATCGCCTATCTCCTGGACAGCCTGGCCGAGCAGCTGCGGGCTCACCGGGTGCCTCACCTCCTTTCTGTCCTGCTGGTGTTCACCCTCTTCATCGCCGTGCTGTGGGCCTGCTTTTTCTGGCTGGTGCCGCTGCTCACCCGCCAGATGGCACAGCTTTTCCAACAGGTGCCGCTGATGGTGGCGCAGGTCCAGGGGGCGCTGATGAAGTTGCCGCAGGAGTACCCCAATTTCGTTTCCGAGCAGCAGATCCGCGACATGCTCAGCGGTTTCACCAGCGAGCTGATCCGCTTCGGCCAGCAGCTGGTGACTTTCTCGGTGGCTTCGCTGATGACCCTGATCACCGTCCTGGTCTACTTGGTGCTCGTCCCGATCCTGGTTTTTTTCCTGCTGAAGGACAAGGGGATGCTGACCAGCTGGATCGCGAGCTTCCTGCCGCGGGACCGGCGGCTCAGCCAGGAGGTCTGGCGGGACGTGGACCGGCAAATCGGCAATTATGTCCGCGGCAAGCTGGTCGAGATCCTGATCGTCGGTGCCGTAGCCTGGGTGGCGTTCCGTTTCCTGGAGCTCGAGTACGCCTTGCTGCTGGCAGCCGTCACCGGGATCTCGGTGCTGATCCCCTACGTGGGCGCCACGGTGGTCACGCTCCCCGTGGCCCTGGTGGCCTATTTCCAGTTTGGCCTCGAGGCGCAGTTCTACTACGTCTTGCTGGCCTACGGTATCGTCCAGTTCCTGGACGGCAACGTCCTCGTCCCGCTGCTGTTCAGCGAGGTGGTAAACCTGCATCCCGTTGCTATTATCGTGGCAATCCTGTTCTTCGGCGGTCTCTGGGGCTTCTGGGGGATTTTCTTCGCCATCCCGCTGGCCACCGTGATCCAGGCCATACTGCGGGCGTGGCCGCGGGATGAGACAGGACCAAGGGAACCGGAGGCGACGGCATGAAATACCTGCACACCATGGTGCGTGTAAGCGACCTGGAAGCTTCGCTCGAGTTCTACTGCAACAAGCTGGGTTTGACGGAGCTCCGCCGGCACGAGAACGAGTCCGGCCGCTACACCCTGGTTTTTCTCTCGGCGCCGGGCGACGAATCCGCCCAGGTCGAACTGACCTACAACTGGGACTCCGAAGAGTACGGTTCGGCCCGCAACTTCGGCCACCTTGCCTACCAGGTGGATGACATTTACGCCGCGTGCCAGCGGCTGATGGACGGTGGCGTGGTGATCAGCCGGCCGCCGCGCGACGGCCGCATGGCCTTCGTTCGCTCGCCCGACCGGATTTCGATCGAATTGCTGCAGAAGGGCGATCCCTTGCCCCCGCGCGAGCCATGGGCGAGCATGCCCAATATCGGGGAGTGGTAGCAGCGCATGACCGGGGCAGAAGCATTCCGCCATTTCGGCATGAGCCGGAACCCCTTCGTGGGGAAGCGGCCGGAGCTCGATTTCTACACGGGCCCCCAGCATCGTGATGCCCTGGCTTTTCTCGATCATGCCCTGCATTCCAACGACCTGTTGCTGGCATTGACGGGTGATCCCGGTGCGGGCAAGCGGATGACGCTGCAGGTGGCGCTGGCCCGGGGGCTGCCCGGCGCGGTGGAGGCGCATGTCTCGGGCGGCGTCAACGAGCCGCTCGAGTTCCTGTCGGCCGTGTTGGAGGGTTTCGGCTTCGGCGGGATCACCGCCAGTCGCGACGAGATGCGCGGCCTGCTGCAGGTGTTTTTCAACCACGAGCGCCAGAAGGGCATCACCACCGTGATCGTCGCGGAGCAACTCGAGGCCGTGCCCGCCGGCCTGATGGAAGAACTCAACTGGCTGTCCCTGCTCGAGCCGGTGCGCGCAGGGCGCCTGAAGCTTGCGCTGCTCGGGGACGAGCGGCTCGAGCGCCAGATGTTCGCACCGCGCATGCAGGCGCTGCGCCAGATGGTGCGGTGGCAGCACCGGCTGGAGCCGCTCGGCCTCGACGAAGCCCGGGACTACCTCGAGTTTCACGCGGAGAGTGCGGGCTGCCCCGACCCGAGCGCAGTCTTCTCACCCGGCGCACTGGGGCATATCCACGGTTACTCGGGCGGCGTGCCCCTGCAGATCGACCGCGTGGCGGCGCATGCCGTGGAGGTGGCGGCGCGGGCCGGAGCTGACGCCGTGCTGAGGGAACATGTCAGCCGCGAACGGCTTGACGAGAGCGTTGGAGCCAGGCCCCGGCGGCGCAGCGTCGCTGCCATGGACATCATGCTGGAGCACGAGCCCAAGGCGCGCATCCGGCTGAACACGCCGCGCCTGCTGCTGGGTCGTCATCCCTGGAACGACGTGCAGCTGGACCATGACTCGGTCAGCCGCTACCACGCCATGCTGGTCCGAGAGAGCGGCCACTGGACGGTGGTCGACCTGAACAGCACCAACGGCATTCGCGTCAACGATCACCAGGTGCGCCAGCAGCGCCTGCACCATGGCGACGTGGTGCACATTGGGCGCTTCCGCCTGATCCTGAACGAGGGCAGCGGGCCGATGCGGGCGCTGCCCAGCGTCGGAGATGTCTCCGACACCGTGATCCTCGACTGAGCGTTCCGGGTCAGGGGTTCGGTTCGGACTGGGCCTCGAGGCCTTCCTCGATCTCCTCCGCCTCGGGCTCTGCGGCCTCCAGCTGCTCCATCAGCGTGATCGCCACGCCGAGAAAATCGGAGTCCGTGATGATCCCCGTCAACTGCCCGTCGCTCATGACCGGGAGGCAGCTGCGCTTGCGCCGGAACATCACCATCGCGGCATAGCGCAGGTTGCTGTGCTGTTCGACGGTATCGAGCTCGCGCACCATGATTTCGGCCAGCGGCCGCTCCGAGGTGTCGCCCGCGACCATCAGGTCGGTCTGGGAAACAAGGCCGAGCAGCCGCCCGTCGCCGTCGGTCACGGGCAGATGACGAATGCCGTGCGCGGCCATGGTGCGGCGCGCTTCCGAGACCGTCGCATCGGGCCCGATGATCACCAGGCTCCGGCGGGGCGTCATGATGTCTTGGACGTCAATCATGGTCTTCGCGAACGAGTGGTTGAACTCCATCTTCGCGCCTTGGCGCCGCGGTGCATTGATCTGCGTCAAAACCGCGGCCCCGGGGCGTGCGACTAGTCGACTTCCGCCGGCTTGGACGCGCTTACCAGCTCCTGCTGGACCTTGGCCGGGACCGGCTCGTACCGGTCCAGCTGCATCGACCAGGCGCCGGAGCCCCCGGTCAGCGATTTCAGCTGGTTGGCGTAGTCCTGCAGTTCCGAGAGCGGGGCCTCGGCGTCGATCTGGATCCGCTGGCCCGCCAGGGCAGTGGAGCCGAGCATCCGCCCGCGCCGCGACGAGAGGTGCCCGGTGACGGCGCCGAGGGCGTCGATGGGGACCGTGACCTGTAGCTGGACGATGGGCTCGAGCACGATCGGGCCGGCGTTCTGCACTGCTTCCAGGAAGGCCCGTCGTCCCGCGCTCACGAACGCCACTTCCTTGGAGTCCACGGAGTGCGTCTTGCCGTCATACACGGCGACCCGGATGTCCTGCAGCGGAAACCCGGCGATGGCGCCGCTCTCGATCGCTTGCCGCACGCCTTTCTCCACCGCCGGGATGAACTGCTGCGGAATCGTGCCGCCGACGATCTCGCTGGCGAACTCGAAGCCGCTGCCGCGGGGCAGGGGGGCGATACGGAGATAGACCTCCCCGAACTGGCCGGCACCGCCGGTCTGCTTCTTGTGGCGGTGGTGACCCTCCGCCGCGCGCGTGATTGTCTCGCGATACGGGATGGTCGGCAGGTGGGTCTCCACTTCGACGTTGAAGCGTTCCTTCATGGCCTCGAGCACAAGGCGAAGATGCAGCTCGCCGCTGCAGAGGACCACTGTCTCGTTGGTCGACGGCCGATGCTCGACGCGCATGGCGGGATCCTCGGCGCACAGCTTGTGCAGAGCATCCGAGAGCTTCTGCTCATTGCCGCGCTCAGCCGGCTCGACGGCCACGCCCATCATCGGTGGAGCCATGTCCGGCAGCCGGACGTGGAAATGGTCCTCGTCGTGGGAGTCGTGCAGCACGTCGTTGAACTCCAGGCTCTCGATTCGGGTCACCGCCACGATGTCCCCGGGCCCGGCGCTGTCGACCTCGATGTTGTCTTTCCCCTGGAGCTTGTAGAGGTGGCTGAGCCTGATGGGCTTGCGGGCGTCGCCGACGAACAGCTGGGCGCCGGCCCGGACCGTGCCCTGGTGGACCCGGAGCACCGTCGTGCGCCCGGTGTAGGGATCGACCAGGACCTTGAAGACATGGGCCACCACATGGTTGTCGGGTTCCGAGGTGACGGTCACCGGCTGGGCCTCATCCCCTTCGCCGCGCATGAAGGGCGGCGGGTTGGCCTCGCGCGGGCTCGGCATGAGCTTAACGATGTAGTCCAGCAGGTCCTCGATGCCGGCGCCGGTTTCCGCCGAGACGAAGAACACGGGCACCAGGTGCCGCTCGCGCAGCGCCTTCTCGAAGGCGTCGTGCAGCTGCTGCGGATCCAGCTTCTGGCCCGACTCCAGGTAGGCCTCCATCAGTTCCTCGTCCACCTCGACGACCTGGTCGATGATGTGGGTGTGAGCCTCGGTGATGTTCGAGAAATCGGTGTCCTCGCCGCCCTCGTGGAAGAAGCAGTCGACCACCTTCTTGCCGTGGTCGCCGGGCAGGTTGACCGGCAGGCACCGCTTGCCGAAAGCTTCCTGGATCTGCTCGAGCAGCGCGCCCAGCTGGTCGGGCTCGGTATCCATCTTGTTGACGATGATGATGCGGCTGAGCTCGGCGTCGCCGGCGGCCTTCATCATGCGGCGCACGCCGGTCTCCAGGCCGCCCGAGGCCGAGACCACCAGTGCGGCGCACTCCACCGCCGGCAGCACGGCGACGGCGCGCGGCAGGAAGTCCGTGAATCCCGGCGTGTCGATCAGGTTGATGTGCGTCTCTTTCCAGTCCAGGTGGCAGACCGCGCTGTTCAGCGAGTGGTTCATGTCGATCTCGCGCGGGTCGAAATCACACACCGTGTCGCCGCGCTCGATGCGCCCGCGCTGCGGGATCGCCCCGGCGGCATACAGCAGCGCCTCGGCCAGCGAGGTCTTGCCGGTGCCGGCGGGGCCGATGAGGGCGAGGTTGCGGATGGCGTCTGTTCTGTCGTTATTCATGGCTCAACCTTTCCGTGAGTACGGCAATGAAACGAGTTTACCCATCTGCGGCGCCGCTGCAGTTGCGGATAACCACGGGGCTGCCGGGAGCGGCGCCCAGGGCCGCCAGCGCGCTGCCGTCGCGCACGGCGATTTCCACCAGGCCGAAAGCGTTGACCACCGCGAGCGGCTGGCCTGTCGCGCCGTCCCCATATGTCGGGAGCAGGGGTAGACGGACATCCCCGAGGCGCAGCTCGGGCCGGGACATGCGCGCCAGCAGGGCGACGTCGATGTTGGTGAACAGGTTGCCGAAGCGGTCCGCGAGCAGCACTTCGCCGCGCACGGTGTCGCCCTCGGCGACGGCGCGGGGCAGGGGCCGGGGGTCGGCAGGCTCGCAGACCGGGCCGAAGTCGGCGGGCTCGAGCTCGCCGGCGGCCAGCAGGGCCGCCAGCGGGGCGAACAGGTCCCGGCCGTGGAAGGTGCGCGATAGCGGCCCCAGGCCGAGGCGTGCGGGGAGCGCCGGATCGAGGCGCCGCCAAGCGGCGCCGTCGATGCCGCGCAGGGCCTCCGGGAGCAGGCCATTGTCGGGCCCCAGGAGCGCATGTCCCCGGCACTCGGCCAGCACCACGCCGCGGCTGGTGCCGACCCCGGGGTCGACCACGGCCAGGTGCACGGCGCCCGGCGGGAACTCGCGCCAGGCGCGCCCCAGCCAGAAGCCTGCAAGATCCGCACGCCCGGGCGGGATGGCATGGCTCAGGTCCATGATGCGCGCCGCCGGCAGGCAGCCGACGATGCGGCCCTTCATGATGCCGACGAAGGGTTCGGCAAGGCCGAAATCGGTGGTGAGCGTGAGCAGCCCGTTGGGGGCGAAAACCATGAGTTCAGAGCCGTTCAGCAGATCCGCGGCAGGGGATCGTCCTCGAGTTCTTCCAGCATCCGCCGGCCGCCGAGCTCGGTCTCGATGACAACCGGGCGGCCTTCCGCCTCGATCTCGCCGATCAGTGCCGCATCGGCTCCGCCAGGCAGGTCCCGCCATGCAGCCAGCGCGTCGTCCGCCTGCTCCGGCGCGACGACGGCCACCACGCGACCCTCGCAGGCGAGGTAATAGGGATCATAGCCCAGCATCTCGCACACGCTGCGGACGGCGTCTCGCACCGGGATTGACGTCTCCGACAGGCGCACCGAGGCGCCGGTGGCGCGGGCGATCTCATGCGCCACGGTGGCGAGGCCGCCGCGGGTCGGGTCGCGCATGAAGCGCAAGCCGTCGAAATCCAGCAGGGCCCGCGTGAACGGCAGGACA
>JASFEC010000134.1:0-6658 GCA_050125045.1 Gammaproteobacteria bacterium
GGGCGTGCTGCGCAAGCAGGTGGCACTCGCCGGCATCGAGCGCGTCGAGGTGGTGCGCAATCCCTGGTACTGGGGTATCGGCTGGCGCATTACGCCGCGCGGGATGCTCTATAGCGTTTCCGGCCTTGATGCGGTCGAGGTCACCCGCAAGGACGGCGGACGCTTCCGGCTCGGCACCGACCAGCCGGAGCGCCTGGCAAGAGCCCTCGAGAGCGCCCTGGACCGCTTCAAGTGAACACTTTGTCCACAGCCCCTACAGGACGCGTCGCGAGAGTGTGGATCACGCACGGTGCCAGCCCCGGGAGTCACGATATGATTCGCCAACTTTTTAAGAAGGACCATTGAAATCATGGCCTTGCACGTAGTGATCCTTGCCGCCGGCCAGGGTACGCGGATGAAGTCCGCCCGGCCGAAAGTCCTGCAACCGCTCGCCGGTCGGCCTCTGCTGGCCCACGTCCTCGGCCGGGCGCTGGGCCTCGGCGCCCATGCGACGCACGTGGTGTACGGCCACGGGGGGGACGCCGTCCCGGCCACCTTCCCGGATGCCGACGTCAAATGGGTATTGCAGGCGGAACAGCTGGGCACCGGTCATGCCGTGGCGCAGGCCATGCCGGGGATTCCGGACGACGGCACCGTGCTGGTGCTCTACGGCGACGTGCCGCTGATCGAGGCGCGGACGCTCAAGCCGCTGGTCGAGAAGGCCAGGGCGGGTGCGCTGGCAGTGCTCGGCGTCCGCCTGGAAGATCCGGCCGGTTACGGGCGGCTGATCCGGGATGCCGCGGGACGCGTGGTGCGCATCGTCGAGCAGAAGGACGCGAGCCAGTCCGAGCTCGCGGTCAAGGAGGTCAACACCGGGATCCTGGCCGCGCCGGCAAAACGCTTGAGGTCCTGGCTCTCCGGCCTGTCCAACAGCAACGCCCAGGGAGAGTATTACCTGACCGACGTGGTGGCGATGGCCGTGGCCGACGATGTCCCGGTGGAGGCGATGCTGGCGCCGACCATGGCCGAGGTGCTCGGCATCAATGACCGCCGGCAGCTCGCCGGCCTGGAGAGCCTGTTGAGAAAGCGCATCACCAACGAGCTGATGGCCGCGGGTGTCACCCTGGTCGACCCGGCGCGGGTCGACGTGCGCGGTCGCGTGGACTGCGGGCGCGACGTCCTCATCGACGTCAACGCCGTGTTCGAGGGCGTCGTGGTCCTGGGCGACGACGTCGTCATCGGCCCGAACGCGGTCATCCGCGACAGCCGCCTGGGCGCGGGCTGCAAGGTGCTCCCCAACACGGTGATCGAGGGTGCGGACGTGGGCCCGGGCTGCGAGCTTGGCCCCTACGCCCGGCTGCGCCCCGGCGCGAAACTGGCCGACGGGGCCAAGGTCGGCAACTTCGTCGAGGTGAAGAAGAGCCGGATCGGCGCGGGCAGCAAGGTCAATCACCTCAGCTACATCGGGGATACCGAGATTGGGACGCGCGTCAACGTCGGCGCGGGCACGATCACCTGTAATTACGACGGAGTGAACAAGCATCGCACCGTGATCGGCGACGATGCGTTCATCGGCTCCAACACGGCGCTGGTCGCGCCGGTGGAGGTGGGGGCCGGGGCCACGATTGGCGCCGGGTCCACGGTGTCGAAGGATGCTCCGCCCGGCGAGCTGACCGTCGCGCGGGGCAAGCAGGTCACCGTGCGCGGCTGGAAGCGACCAGCCAAGAACGGCAACTGAAGCGGCCTGACCGCGCCGCGCCGAGAGGCAGGGGAAGACTATGTGCGGAATCGTAGGCGCCATCGCCGAACGGGACGTGGTCCCGATCCTCATGGAAGGGCTGCGGCGCCTCGAGTACCGCGGTTATGACTCGGCCGGCCTCGCGGTCGAGGTCGCCAGCGGCCGGATGGAGCGGCGCCGCACCGAAGGCAAGGTCCAGCGCCTGCAGGAGTCCCTCGACGCGGCACCGCTGCGCGGCAACTGCGGCATCGCCCACACGCGCTGGGCGACGCACGGGGTGCCCAGCGAGCGCAACGCCCACCCGCAGGTGTCCGGCGCGGGCCTGGCGCTGGTCCACAACGGGATCATCGAGAACCACGAGGCGCTGCGGGCCGAGCTCGAGGCGCTCGGTTACGAGTTCGAGTCGGAGACCGATACCGAGGTCATCGCCCACCGCATCCGCCACTACCTCGCGGACGGGGGCGAGCTGCTCGGCGCCGTGAAGCGCACCGTCGCCGACCTCCAGGGCGCGTACGCCCTGGCAGTGATCAGCTCAGACGACCCGGACCGCGTCGTCGTGGCGCGGGCCGGCTGCCCGGTGGTGCTCGGACTGGGCATCGGCGAGAACTTCGTCGCCTCCGACGTGGCCGCGCTGCTGCCGGTGACGCGGCGCTTCATGTTCCTCGAGGAAGGCGACATCGCCCTGGTCACGCGCCAGGCGGTCACGATCGAGGACGCGGAAGGCCGGCCGGTCAGACGCCCGGAGAAGGAGAGCGCGTTGTCGGCCGACGCCATGGAGCGCGGCCAGTACCGCCACTTCATGCAGAAGGAAATCCACGAACAGCCGCGCGCGGTGGCCGAGACGCTCAGCGAGCGCATCGGTGCCGGCAAGGTCCTGGCGCAGGCCTTTGGCCCGGCCGCGGAGCAGGTGTTCGAGAAGGTGCGCGCGGTGCAGATCGTGGCCTGTGGCACCAGCTACCACGCCGGCATGGTGGCGCGCTACTTCATCGAGAAGTACGCGCGCATCCCGTGCATGGTCGAGATCGCCAGCGAGTACCGCTACCGCCAGCCCGTGGTCCCGGCGGGCACGCTCTACGTGACCATTTCCCAGTCCGGCGAGACCCTCGACACCCTCGAGGCGCTGCGCGCGGCCAAGAAGATGGGCTACCTCGCCACGCTCGGTATCTGCAACGTGCCCGAGAGCGGGCTGGTGCGGGAGTCCGACCTGGTGCTGATGACCCGAGCCGGCCCCGAGATCGGGGTTGCTTCGACCAAGGCCTTCACGACCCAGCTGGCGGCCCTGTCACTGCTCGGGCTGGCACTGGCGCGGCGCAACGGGCTGGACGCCGAGACCGAGGCCGACCTGGTGCGCCAGCTCGCCGGCATCCCGGCGCTGCTGGAGAAGATCCTCGAGATGGACGCGGCGATCGAGCTGCTCGCCGAGCGCTTTGTCGACAAGCACAACGCCCTGTTCCTCGGCCGCGGCATCCAGTTCCCGGTAGCCTTGGAGGGTGCGCTCAAGCTGAAGGAAATCTCCTACATCCACGCCGAGGCCTACCCGGCCGGCGAGCTGAAACACGGCCCCCTGGCGCTGGTCGATGACGACATGCCGGTGATCGTGGTGGCGCCGAACAACGAGCTGCTGGAGAAGCTGAAGGCCAACATGCAGGAAGTCCGCGCCCGCGGCGGCGAGCTGTTCGTCTTCGCTGATCCCGAGTCACACGTAGAGAACGGTCCCGGCGTGACGGTGCTGGAGATGCCCGCGCACATCGAGGACTTCCAGGCCCCGATCGCCTACACGGTGCCGCTGCAGCTGCTCTCTTACCACGTGGCAGTGCTCAAGGGCACCGACGTGGACCAGCCGCGAAACCTGGCGAAATCGGTGACGGTAGAGTAAGCCCACACCGCTGCTACTCGTCGCACCGTCTTAGGCATCGCAGCCATCCAGTAGAGTGGGGTATGACCACTAAAGACTCTGTCGACGTCTACGGACTGGGGACCTGCGACACCTGCCGCAAGGCGCGCAACTGGCTCAAGCGCCTCGACATAGCGCATGACTTCGTCGATTACCGCGCCAACCCCGTGGCGCCGGAAACCCTCGAGGAATGGGCCGCGCAACTGGGCGGCTGGGACAAGCTGGTCAACCGGGCCTCGACCACCTGGCGCCAGCTGCCCGAAACGCGCAAGTCGCCGGGCACTGACCCGGAGTGGACGCTGCTGCTGAAGGAGTACCCGGCGCTGGTGAAGCGGCCGGTGCTGGTGACGTCCGACGGATCTGTCAGTGTCGGCTTCAGCGATAAGGCCTGGAGGGAGCGCTTCCAAATCCGGTTATGATGGATGGATACACCCATTCGAAACGGAGTCAGACGATGCGCCTCATCATCCGAATCACTGCCCTGGTCGTGCTCGCGCTGGGGTTCTCCGCTCCCGCCCTGGCCGACAAGTACGCCGACACTGTCCAGCTCTTCAAGGACGCCGGCGAGAGCGCCCAGTTCTTCAACAAGAGCTACGGCTACGCCGTGTTCCCGACCGTCGGTAAGGCTGGAATCGGCATCGGCGGCGCCCGCGGCGAGGGCCGTGTCTATGCGGGCGGCGCCTATGTGGGCGACACCACGCTGACCCAGCTCAGCATCGGCTTCCAGCTCGGCGGCCAGGCCTACAGCCAGATCATTTTCTTCGAGGACAAGCGATCCTTCGAGGAATTCACCTCGGGCAACTTCGAGTTCGGCGCCCAGGCCAGCGCCGTGGTCGTGACTGCGGGCGCGAGTGCCAGCGCAGGCACCACCGGCTCCCAGGCCGGTGCCAGCGGCGGCAAGAAAGACGCGACGACGGTCGGCGAGTTCTATCGCGGCATGGCGACATTCATCATCGCCAAGGGCGGCCTGATGTACGAGGCCTCGATCGGCGGCCAGAAGTTCTCTTATACCCCGGTCGCCAGCGACTGACCCGGCGCGCCCTGCTGCGGGTCTTGTAACCTTGCTGTCATCGGGAGGGGGCAAGCTGGTGATTTCGTCACCAGTCCCTGCGAGCCATGGCCGAGAAGATTCTTAACGTCCTCTTCCTGTGCACGGGCAATTCCGCGCGCAGCATCATCGCCGAAAGCCTGGTCAACCAGCTGGGCGGCGGGCGCTTTCGCGGCTTCAGCGCGGGCAGCCACCCGAAGGGAGCGGTCCATCCGCTCGCCCTGTACGAGCTGGAGCGAAACAATCAGCCCGTGGACGGCCTGCGCAGCAAGGATTGGGCAGAGTTCGCCGAACCCGATGCCCCGCGCATGGATTTCGTCTTCACCGTCTGTGACAACGCCGCCGGCGAGGTTTGCCCGGTATGGCCGGGCCAGCCGATGACTGCCCACTGGGGCATGCCCGACCCAGCTGCCGTCGAGGGGACGGAGATCGAGCGGAAGGCGGCCTTCGCCCGGACCTACCGCGAGCTGCGCAACCGCATCTCCATCTTCGTCAACCTGCCCTTCTCCACGCTTGACCGGCTGCGGCTGCAGGCGAGGGTCGACGAGATCGGCCGCAGCTGATCCCCGGGCGGCTTTCGGACTGTCGAAAAGAAGAGGGCGTGCCGCGAGGCACGCCCTCTTTGCGTTCAGCCTCTCGGGACTGCTTCAGTCCTCGGGCAGCGTGAACGGCAGCAGCACCGTGTCGATCACATGAATCACGCCGTTGCTGGCATTGATGTTGGCAACCGGCTGGTCCTCCTCATCCAGGACGATCCCGACGTCCTGGCCGGCGATGTCGGTGAGCGTCAGCTCGGGGTTGGTGATGACGAACTGGCCGTTGAGCATCTTCACCGGCTTAGTCGCGTTGCGATTAAACACGCTGTTGGAGAAGCGACGGCCCTCGGTGACATGGTAGGCAAGCACGTCGAACAGCACCTCGGGCGTTGCGGCGAAGGCATCGCACGTGATCTCCGGCGCCGGCGTCGCAACGCCCAGCGTCTCCTGCAACGCCTGGAAAGCCGCATCGGTCGGCGCAAAGAGCGTCAGCCTCTTCTTGCCGGTAAGCAGGTCGACGACGGCACCATCGAAATAATCGCAGGTGGCCGCCGCAAGCAGGTAGCTGAACTCGCCGGACTCCGCATTCACCGCTTGGGCGATCTCGACGATATTGGCCTCGCCGGGCTTGCCGGGCACGGGACCCTTCGGGCCCTTGGCAGCGGCGGGCAGCGCCACCGACATGGTCAACGCAGCGACCAAGGTGGCGGCGGTGGCCGTGAAATTCATAAGTTTGGGCATGTTTGATACTCCTCCGGATCGGTGACTCCCTGCCCAGGATTGCTGGACAGCAAGTGTTCGCCTAGGAGGATTCGGGCGAGTTACGTGGATCAGATTCGTCGCGCTGACTTGCCGATGCTTCAGGCGGCTTCTGCGCGCATATCCCTGAGCCGCTCGGCCACCATGCGTCGGGTCCGCTCCAGTGCGTCGGGATCCGCCAGCTCGCAGTTGGGGTGACGGCGCAACAGCGGCCAGCGCTCACCCTCCAGCACTTTCTCGAGGTAGAAGAGATTGCGCTCGGCCGCGACCATGTAGGGGTTGCGGCCGTCGAACACGGCATCCATGTGGCGGTACACGCCGCCGAAGTCGCGGTCGAGGCGCGGGTAGCAGACCTGGCGGAAAAAGGCCGGTGTCTGCCGCAAGAGATCGAGACCCGATCGGTAGCGCGTGACCACCCGGCCGGAAGGGTCGCGCCAGATGGCGATCCCGCCGAGCACAAACTCGGGGTAGAGGCGGTCGCGGCATTTCTCGAGGTAGCAGCGGTCCGACATCTGCGCCAGCAGGTCGGCCGTGCCCATGACATGCCCCAGGCGGCGGTCCTTTTCGCGCTCCACCCTGATCTGGTCGAGGCGCACCTCGTAGCCCGTGTAATGCACGACCTGCCGCGCGATATGCGCCATTGCGCCGAGCCCGGCTTCATGCAGGTAGTGATCGATAAACTGGGCGCTCCGCGTGACGTGGGA
>JASFEC010000135.1:0-6656 GCA_050125045.1 Gammaproteobacteria bacterium
CCCCGAGCCCAAGCCGGAGGCGCCGAGGCCTGAGTAAGGCCTAGCGGAGCGTGCGTCGGAGTTCGTCGACGAGCCCGGCGCAGGCCTCGGTGACGAGGTCCAGCACCTGCTCGAACCCGTTCCGTCCGCCGTAATAGGGGTCTGGCACGGCCCGCCTGTCGGGACCGGGGGCAAAGTCGAGAAGCAAGCCGAGGCGTGCCCGTGCGGCCTCGGGCGCCATGCCCTCGAGGTCCCTCAGGTTGTCCTCGTCCATCGCGAGGATCAGGTCGAACTCGTGAAAGTCGGTGATGTCGACTTTGCGAGCGCGGATTGCGCTCAGGTCGTAACCCCGCGAGCGCGCGGCCGCCATCGCCCGAGCATCGGGCGGGGCGCCCACGTGATAGCCGCCCGTGCCGGCCGAGTCGATCCGCAGCCGCGCGTCGAGGCCGGCCTCTCGGGCGAGCGCACGGAACACGCCCTCCGCGGTCGGAGACCGGCATATGTTGCCGAGGCAGACGAACAGCACGGCATGTTCCGGCGACTTCGTTTCCAGCGTCATGATTCCTGTTTCCCCACGAGCCCGCGACCCGGGCGGCCGCCGCCAGTATTTTACCCGGCCGGCGCAGGATGAAGGTCCCCGCCCGGTCGGGCTATGATGAGCCGGTGAACGACGGCCCCGACATCCTCGCACGACTGCAAGCGCTTGCTGGGCGCGAGGTGCGCTACCAGGGGATGCGGTGCCTGGTCGTCGAGATTCTGCACGACCCCCCGATGCTCGTGCTCCGCCCCGTCGGCGCAGAACCGGTGATCCAGGCCGACAATTTCGGCAAGCCGATGCGCCACGCGCCTCAGCTGTTCGAGTTGCCTGTCTTTGGCGGTGACGGCCGCACCCTCTCGGCCGAGCTGAAGCTGGTCAGCCTGCCCGCGGGCCCGACGCCACCAGGCGGTTGACGCGCACCAGGTCTTCCGGGGTATCGATACCGGCGGGCGGCACCTCCACTGCGGTATCCACCTGGATGTGCATGCCCAGCCACAAGGCGCGCAACTGCTCCAGGCGTTCGGTTTCCTCGAGGTGACAGGCCGGCGTGGCTGCAAGGCGGCGCAGCGCACCGACCCGGTAGCCGTACAGCCCCAGGTGTCGCAGAGCACCGTCGTGTCGCTGCTGCGTAGCAAGCCCGCCGGGCGCCCCTTCGCGGTGCCATGGAATGGGCGCGCGGCTGAAGTACAGCGCACGGCCGTCTGCCGCGGCGACCAGCTTGACGACATTGGGATCGAGGTACTCCGCGAGGTCGTGGATGGGCGTCCCGAGGGTCGACAGGTCCGCCGCCGGCTGCAGCTCGAGCAGTTCGGCCACCTGGTACACCAGCGACGGCGGCAACAGCGGCTCGTCGCCCTGCACGTTCACAACGACCGCCTGGTCATCCCAGCCCCGCCGGCCCGCCACTTCGGCGATCCGGTCCGTGCCGCTGGCGTGTCCCGGGTCTGTCATGAACGTCTCCGCCCCGAAGGCTTCGCAGCGGCGCGCGATCTCCTCGTGGTCGGTCGCGACGGTGACCGAGGACGCCCCGGCCGCCGTGGCCCGCTCCCAGACCCACTGGATCATCGGCCGGCCTCCGACCAGCGCGAGCGGCTTGCCGGGCAGGCGCACCGAGGCGTGACGGGCCGGGATGACAACGTGAAACGGGCTCATCGCTGCTCCATCTCGAGCAGCTCCTGCTGCGAGACTTCCCGCGCGTCGGAGACGCGGAGCAAGGGAACGCCGTCCCGGACCGGCCAGGCGAGCCGGTCGCCGCGGCAGACGAGTTCCTGCTGCTGGCGCCGGTACTGCAGAGGTCCCTTGCAGATGGGACAGGCGAGGATGTCGAGCAGGCCGTGATCCATGGGCTCAAGCTTCGCTCATGCCGAGGCGGGTTGCCAGTCGCTCCATCAGCACCCTGCCGCCCGCCTCGAGCTCGGCGCTCACCGGCACTTCCCAAGCCGCCGCGGCCCCGGGACGGCCGCGACAACGCATGGCATCCTTCGAGGTCATCAGCACGGGCCGGCCATCCCCTGGCGTCAGCAATGCGGCCGGCACCGCGGCGTGGTCGGGCAGCGGATGGCGCACCACCTCGAGCCCATGCGCCTCGAGGAAGCGGAAGAAACGCCCGGGATTGCCGATACCGGCCACAGCATGGACGCGACCTTCCCGGAACCCGGCCAGGGGCCGACGCTCGGCGTCGTCGAGCCGGATGGCCTCGCTGCCGGCCAAGGTCATGGCGATCGAACCGTCGGGGCAGAGAGGCCCCGGGCCGTTGCAGACCACTGCGTCCACGCCTCGCAACCGCGTCACCGGCTCGCGCAGGGGACCGGCGGGCAACAGGCGCCCATTGCCGAAACCTCGCTGCGCATCCACCACGACGATCTCGAAGTCGCGCTGCAGGCGGTAATGCTGCAGACCGTCGTCAGCCACGACCACGTCCGCCCCGGCCGCGGCCGCAGCTCTGGCGGCGGCCAGCCGGTCGCGGCAGACCCATACGGGCAATGCGGTCTGCCGCGCAATCAGCAGGGGCTCGTCACCCGTCATGACGACCGGGTCACCGGGCGCGACCTGGTGCGGCTCGCCCGGCTCCGCGCCGCCATACCCACGGCTCACCAGGGCCGGCGTCCGGCCGAGATCGGCGAGCGCGCGAAGCAGCCAAATGGCCAGGGGCGTCTTACCCGTGCCCCCGGCAGTCAGGTTGCCGATGACGATCACCGGGACGCCGGGGTGGCCCGCAGACTTCCAGCCGCGCCGGTACGCGCCGCGACGCAGCGACGTCACCGAGCGATACAGGGGCTCGAGGAGGCGGGCCCACAGCGGCGGGAGCGTGTCTCCGTACCAGGCGGCCGCCAGACGCTCTTCCGTACCGGTCTTCACGACCCGTGCCGGGCGCCTCAGCGCCCCGCCGCCGCCTCGCCGGCGAACTGCATGCGATAGAGCGCGGCATAGGCAGCATCATGCGCCATCAGCTCTGCATGAGTGCCGGTCTCCACGATCCGGCCATGGTCCATGACAACGATGCGGTCGGCGTTCTCGATCGTGGAAAGCCGGTGCGCGATCACCAGCGTCGTCCGGTTGGCCATCAGTGCCTCGAGCGCCTGCTGGATGTGTCGCTCCGACTCGGTGTCCAGCGCGGAGGTCGCCTCGTCGAGGATCAGGATCGGCGAATTCTTCAGCAGCGCCCGCGCGATGGCCACCCGCTGCCGCTGCCCGCCCGAGAGGGTCACGCCCCGGTCGCCGACCTGCGTGTCGAGGCCGTCCGGGAAGCGCTCGGTGAACTCGAGCACATGCGCCGCCCGCGCCGCCCGTTCGATTTCCGCCGGCTCCGCGTCCCGCATGGCCCCGTAGGCAATGTTCGCCCGGATGGAGTCGTCGAACAGCTTCACGTCCTGGCTCACCAGGCTCACCTGCCGCCGCAGGTCGTCGAGCCGGTACTCGCGCAGGTCATGCCCGTCCAGCAGCACGCGGCCCTCGGTGGGGTCGTAGAAACGTGGAATCAGGCTGACCAGCGTGCTCTTGCCGCTGCCCGAGCGGCCGACGATCGCGAGCCTTTCGCCAGGCTCGACGGCCAGGTCGATGTCCCGCAGCACCTGGCCCTTCTCGGCCTGGTAAAGGAAGCCGACATGCTCGAAGTCGAGCCGGCCGGTAGCGCGGACCACGTGCCGGTCGCCGCCCGGATCTTCGCCCGGCGCGTCGAGCAGCTCAAAGATGCTCTGGCCCGCGGCAATACCCTGCTGCAACGGCACGTTGATATTGGTGAGGTGCTTGAGCGGCGCCATGATGAGGAGCATCGCGCCGATGAACGATACGAACTCGCCGACGTTCATCCCGCCCGAGAGGTCTTCGCGGGTCGCGAAAAACACCACCGAAGCCAGGCCGATCGCCGAGACGAGCTGGATGATCGGGCCGCTCGCGGACTTGGCCGCCGCCAGCTTCATGTTCAGGCGCCGGTTCTTCTCGTTCACCTGCTCGAAGCCCTTTACCTCTTCGGCCTCGCCGTTGAACACCTTGACGACCTTGTGCGCCTCCAGGACCTGTTCGGCCGCCTGCGTCACATCGCCCATCGAGTTCTGAATGCGGGTGCTGTACCGGCGGAAGCGCTTCGACAGGCTGCGGATGATCAGCCCGATCAGCGGGCCGACGACGAGAACGAACAGCGACAGTCGCGGGCTGACCCAGAACATGTAGCCCACCAGGCCGATGATCGTGAGCAGGTCCTTGAACAGCGTAGTCAGCACCTGGCTCGCGGCCTGGGCTACCTGCTCGATATTGAAGGTCAGGCGCGACAGCAGCGCGCCCGAGGAACTCCGGTCGTAGAAGCGGGTTGGCAGCGCCAGGAACTTCGCGAAGACTTCCTCCCGCATGCGCTTGATCACCTGGCGCCCGACCCAGCTCATCGAGTAGGTCGCGACGTAGTCGGCCACGCCGCGAATGGCAAAGACGCCGAGGATCAGGAACGGCATCCACCGGATGAACTCGACGTCGCGCTCGACGAAGCTCTGGTTGGTGATCAGCTTGGTGATGTAGGCAAAGCCGGTCTGGCTGCCGGCGTAAATCACCATGGCAGCGATCGCGGCCGCAAACATCCCGCGATAGGCGCCGGAGTAACTCCATAGCCGGCGATAGACGCTGCCGGCCTGGTCGAGCTGCGCCGTCTCGGGCCGTGCGCTCACTCGGGCTCGCTGACCGTGGCGATGAGGATTTCCCCGAAGCCCAGCCGCCCGACGATATCCATGGCCGTGACCACGGACTGGTGGCTGGCCCGCGCATCGGCCCGGATGGTGACCGGCAGGTCACGGTTCTCGCCCGCCACCTGCTGGACGGCCCGCTGGAGCGTCTCCGGCCGCCGGTTGACCAGCTCCTGGCCGTCGACGAAGTAGTCTCCCGCCGCGGTGACGATGATCTCGACCTCGCGCAAGGGCTCCTCGCGCGGCATGGCCTCGGCCTGCGGGAGCTGGAGCCTTACCTCGGTAGCCTTGATGAAACTGGTCGAGACCATGAAAAAGACCAGCAGCAACAACACGACGTCGATCAGCGAGGTCAGGTTGATCTCCGGCTCGTCGCGCGGGCGGGTGCGCAGGTCCATCAGCCCCTGGTCTCCCGGATCGCGTCTGCGTGCAGCGCATCGATCATCTTCATCGCTTCCTTCTCGATCTCGACCACCAGCGAATCGACGCGCCCGCGCAGGTAGCGATAAGCGATCAGGGTGGGAATGGCGACGGACAGACCGGCGGCCGTCGTGATCAGCGCCTCGGAGATCCCACCGGCCAGCACGCCGGGATTGCCGACGCCCGCGGTGGTGATGGCGGTGAATACCTTGACCATGCCGATCACGGTGCCGAGCAACCCGAGCAGCGGGCTGATCGCGGCGATGGTTCCCAGGGTGTTGAGGTAGCGCTCCAGCTCGTGCACCACGTGCCGGCCGGTGTCCTGCACCTTCTCCTTGAGGACCTCGCGGTCCCGGCCGCGACCGGCCAGGCCTGCGGCCAGCACCTGGCCCATGGGCGAGTTCGCCGCCAGGATGTCCAGGTGCTTGCGGTCGAGCTGCCGGTCACGCGCCCAGCCCCAGACGCGCTCGGCCAGGTCCTTCGGCAGCACGCGCTGGCGCTGCAGCGTCCATAGCCGCTCGATGGTGATGGCCACCGCAAGGATGGAGCAAAGAATGATGGGCAGCATCAGCCACCCGCCGGCGCGGATGATTTCGATCATGACGTCTCGCGACCTGAAGGCTGCGGAGGATGATACCGGCAAGTGTCACCCGGCGGCCACCGCAGGCTGAAATGCAGACGGGGCCCCGCAGGGCCCCGTCGCGGGCCGGCGAGCCGCAGCCCCGCCGGTTCTGCTGCCAAGGACTCAGAAGCGCAGTTCACCCCCGACGCCGAACAGGGTCTCGTCCTCACCCACGTCCGCACTCGTGAAGGTCACGCCGGTGTAGACCTTGGCATTCTTGGCCAGGGCCTTGTTTACGGCCAGGCGATACCAGGTGTCGTCGGAGTCGAGGTTCGAGCCGAAGGCTGCGTTACCACTGTAGCCATTCGAAAACGGCAGGTCGCCCATCAAGAACACCCGGTCGCCGAACAAGTTGGCCGGATCGCCGTCATCGTAGCCGTCGCGCATCTCGTACTGCGCCGTAATCGCAAACTGGCCGAACTTGGTCCTGGCCCCGACCTTGGCATTGTCGTTGTCGCTATCGCCGGCATTGTTCCAGCCCGCCCAGACGTCGAAACCGCCGAACTTGCCGGTGAACATGATGGCGGCATCGTTGATCGAGTCGCCCTCACTGTCGGTGGTCGGGTTGTACTGCAGGGTGACGCCGACCGCACCGAAGTCATAGGAATACTGCAGCAGGTCGTCGATGAAAGAGTTCGAACCGTACTTGCCGCCGGCGACGGCGATCGTGTTCCGTGCCTGGAGGAAGGTCGTGATGTAAGGGTCCTTCTCGGCGTTCTTCAGCGCGCCGGCCATGCGCCCGGCCTGCAGGCTGCCAAAGCCGCCCTTGATACCGATATAGCGATCTCGGTACTCGGGACCGAAGCGGGTCTGCCCGTCGCTCTTGACGCGGTCACGCATATCCAGTGCCAAACGCCCGCTGCGATAAGTACGTTTCTCTTCTGCATGGCTCGAATTTCCTTATCGTGGGTCTCGAAAAACGGGCTCG
>JASFEC010000136.1:0-6655 GCA_050125045.1 Gammaproteobacteria bacterium
GGACGAGCAAGCCCTGGCCCGCGCCCTCGGCCGCCGGCTGGCGCTGGCGGGCGCCGCGCTCGTCGCGCAGCGGGACGAACTCCGTTGAACCCGCCCGCGACGGCACGCATGGTCGCCATGGCGGGGCTTGCCGGCACGGCCATCTGCCTCGCCGGCTGGCTGGGTCCGCTGGCGCGCGGCGGATGGCCGGGCGCCCTCCTCCTGCTGCTGCTGCTGCTGCCCCTGGCTCTCGGCCTGCGGGGTCTCGCCCGCGCCCGGGCCCACACCGCCCGGTGGCTCAGCCTCGCGCTCCCCTTCTACGGCGCCGGCTTCCTGGTCGGCGCCGTCGGCAACCCCGCCGCCCGCGGCTGGACGACCGCCGGGGCCTTTGCCGTGGCGCTTGCCTTCGCGGCCGCGGTGAGTTGGGTCAGGCGGGGTGCTCCGGGCGGCCGCCCGCAATAACCTCGCGCACGAAGGGCATGGTCAGCCGCCGCCCGGCCGCCAGCGAGGCCGTGTCGAGTCGGTCCAGCCAGCCGCAGAGTGCGCGCATGTCGCGCGGCAGGCGCCGCAACAGGTAACGCGCGACGTCTTCGGGCAGTTCGAGCCCCCGGTAGCGGGCGCGCCGCCGCAGCGCGGCGATCCGGCCCTCGTCATCGAGCAGCTCGAGCCGGAACACGCCGCCCCAGGCGAGCCGCGAAGCGAGATCGGGCAGGACGAAGCCCGCCGATGCGGGTGCCGAGGAGGCGCTCACGACCAGGCAGGCCTGGCGCTCCCAGAGGGCGTTGAACAGGCCGAACAGGGCCAGCTCCCAGGGGCGCTCGCCGAGCAGCAGGTCCACGTCGTCGACACAGACGAGTTCACGCTCTTCCCAGCCGGCCAGTGTCTCGGGGCCGCCGGGCCGCAGGTCGGCCGCCGGCAGGTAAGCGGCGCGGGCATGCTCGGCACACGCCGCCTGGAGCAGGTGGCTCTTGCCGCTGCCGGCGGGACCCCAGACCCACACTGCCGGGCCGGCCTGCACCGGCGCCGCCAGCACGGCGACCACCGCACCGTTCGGCCCGGGCTCGAAGGTCTCGAAAAGCGCAAAGTCCCGCAGGCGTACCGGCAGTGGCAGCTGTCGCATCAGGCCGTCGCGGCGCGCGCGCGCGCTCCCCAGCGCATCACGTAGTCCACGCCGCTGACCACCGTGGTCGCCAGCACGCACCAGCCGAGCCCGGCGATCAGCGCCGGCGTCGGCACGCCGAAGACAAGCTTGGCAAGGATGAGGATGAGGTACGTCAACTGGAGCAGCGAGTTCAACTTGCTGACGGCCGTGGGCGCGGCAGTGAACGGCCCGATCAGCCAGCGGTAAAGCCCGGCCCCGATCGAGATCACCAGATCGCGCGCCACGACCGCCAACAGCAGCCACGAGGGCACGTATCCAGCCAGCCAGAGGGTCACGAAGGCGGTCACGAGCAGCAGCTTGTCCGCCGCGGGATCGAGAATGCCCCCCAGGTGGCTTTGCCAGGCGAAGCGCTTGGCGAGGAAGCCGTCCAGGCCGTCCGTCATCCCGGCGATGAAGAACAGGACCAGCGCGACCTCGTAGCGCCCGGTAACGATGCCCCAACCGACCGGGAGCGTGAGCGCGATGCGCAGGATGCAGAGCAGGTTGGGGATGTCCCGCGCTCTCATCGCAGCACGCGGTAGGCCAGCTCGGCACCGTCGGTTCCGGCCACCTCTCGCTCGAGCAGGCGGCCCAGCGCGATGGCCTCCGCCAGCCCGCCGGTGGTGCCGCGCAGTGCCAGCCGGAAGGTCGCGGTATCGCCCTCCAGGCGCTCCAGCGAAAGCGACTGAACGGCGGTGAGCCGGGCGAGGAAACTCATGACGCGGGCGTAGTCGTCAACGGACTCGATGCCGGCCACGCTCATCCGCAGCAGGCGCAGCTCGCCGGAGGACACCACCGCAAGACGCGCCGCGAACAGGTCGGCGACCCTCTCGATGCTCTCGCCGGCGCCCCCCGTCCAGCGCTGCGAGCCGCTGGCCTCGAGCAGCGTCCAGCGGCCGAACCCGGGGTCCTCCGCGCTCAGCCGTCCCACCAGCACCGCGTCCGCGCCGTAGCGCGCCGAGGCGGCGCGGATGGAGTCCTCGAAGCCGCCCCACACTTCCGCGAACGAGGCCCGTGCGCGGTCCTCCGCGTCCATCAGCGGAAACATGACGGGTATGCCGCGGCGGGCCGCCGTGTCCTGCAACGAATCGCGCAGGTTCGCCTCCCGCGCGAGCTCGGCCCCGGAAGCGACCACGAAGCGCCGCCCGCCGCCGGCGTCCATCGCCACCCAGAGCAGGGTGACGGGCCGGTCGGGACCCCAGACGGGCAGGCCGAGCCGTGCGAGCTCCGCCTCCAGGGCGGCGCCGTCGAAAGCGACCCAGAGCCGGTCCGGCACCGGCTGGCGGAACTGCTGCGCGAAGGCCGCGGCGTTGCCGAGCAGCTCCCGCGCCTCCTCGCGACCCGCGATATCGCGACGCCCGGTGACCCGCGTCAGCACCTCCGCCAGGGCCGCGCCGAAGGCCGCTTCACGGTCGTCCTCCAGCGGCACCTCGGCCTCGTACAGGCCTTCGACCCGGTCCGCCCGGGCGGGCACGGGCCCGAGCAACATGGCGCCGGCCAGCACCAGCGCGACAAGCGGGACGACGGGATGGAGGGGGTGCACTTTCAGGGTATCCTGCCTCGGTTCGAAGCGTCGGATAAAATAACACGCCACCGGCCCGGCCGGGGCCGCATACGGATGCCATCCCCATGAGCGATCACACTCCGCTGACGTACAAGGACGCCGGCGTCGACATCGACGCGGGCAACGCGCTCGTGGAGCGCATCAAGCCCGCCGTGCAGGCCACCCGGCGGTCCGGCGTGCTGTCGGGCATCGGCGGTTTCGGCGGGCTGTTCGAGATCCCGGCCGGCTTCCGGCGGCCCGTGCTCGTCGCCGGCACCGACGGTGTCGGCACCAAGCTCAAGCTCGCCATCGAGACCGGCCGGCATGACGGGGTCGGTGTCGACCTCGTGGCCATGTGTGCCAACGACGTGGTCGTGCAAGGCGCCGAGCCGCTGTTCTTCCTCGACTACTACGCCACCGGGCACCTGGAGGTGGATGTTGCCGCGGCCGTCGTCGAGGGGATCGCCGCGGGCTGCCGCCAGGCGGGCGCCGCGCTGCTTGGCGGCGAGACCGCGGAGCTGCCGGGGTTCTACCAGGGCGGCGAGTACGACCTCGCGGGGTTCTGCGTCGGGATCGTGGAATACGACCGGATCATCACCGGCGCTCGCGTGGCCCCGGGGGACGCCGTCGTCGGCATCGCCTCCTCCGGCCTGCACTCCAACGGCTACTCGCTGGCGCGCAAGGTGCTGGGCCGCAGCGGAGCCGGACCCGAAACCTTGCTGGAAGGGCGCCCCCTGCTCGACCAGTTGCTCGCCCCGACCCGCATCTATGTCAAGGCTCTGCTCGCGCTGCTCGCCGAGGTCGAGGTGCATGCGCTCGCGCACATCACCGGGGGCGGACTGCCCGAGAACCTGCCGCGGGTGCTGCCCGAGGGCGTGGCGGCGGTCCTCGACACCGGGAGCTGGCGGCGACCGGCCGTCTTCGACTGGCTGCAGGCGGAGGGCAACATCGCCGACGCCGAGCTTTACCGGACTTTCAACTGTGGGCTCGGCATGGCGGTCGTGGTCCCGGCCGATCAGGCCTTGCAGGCCGTCGAGCTGCTGCAGGCACAGGGCGAGCATGCCTGGGTCGCGGGCCGCATCGAGGCCGGTGTGCGCAGGGTGGTGCTGGCCTGATGCCAAGCCGGCCGCTGCCCGTTGCGGTGCTGGTGTCGGGCTTCGGCAGCAACTTGCAGGCGCTCATCGACGCGCAGGCCCGCGGGCGGCTGCCGGTCGAGTTTCGCCTGGTCGCCTCGGACCGGCCGGACGCCCACGGCCTGGAGCGGGCGCGCGCGGCCGGGATCCGAACCGAGGCCGGGCCTGGAACGCGGCTCTGGGCGCCGCGCTGCGCGATTCCGGGGCCGAGCTGGTCGTGCTGGCCGGCTTCATGCGCGTGCTGGAGCCCGGCCTGGTGCGCGAATGGGAGGGGCGGATGCTGAACATCCATCCCTCGCTACTGCCCCTGCACCGGGGCCTGCACACCCACCGGCGAGCGCTGGAAGCCGGCGACCGCATGCACGGCACCAGCATCCACTACGTGACCGAGGAACTCGACGGCGGGCCGGTCGTGCTCCAGGCGCGCCTGCCCATCGTCCCCGGCGACGACGCGGAGAGCCTCGCCCGGAGGGTCCAGGCACGCGAGCACGAGGTCTACCCCCGCGTCGTCCGCTGGGTCGCCCAAGGGTGGCTGGAGTGGAAGGACGGCGGACCATGGCTTCACGGGCGGCCGCTGCAGCGGCCAGTCACGGTCTGACTGCGATCCCGGCCCTTCAGGCCTTGGGCAGCGTGACCCCCCGCTGGCCCTGGTACTTGCCGCCTCGGTCCGCGTAGGAGGTCTCGCAGACCTCGTCCGATTCCAGGAACAGCATCTGCGCCACGCCCTCGTTGGCATAGACCTTGGCGGGCAGCGGCGTCGTGTTGGAGAACTCCAGCGTCACGTGGCCCTCCCACTCGGGCTCGAGCGGGGTCACGTTGACGATGATCCCGCAGCGCGCATAAGTGCTCTTGCCGAGACAGATCGTGAGCACGTTGCGCGGAATGCGGAAGTACTCGACGGTGCGCGCGAGGGCGAACGAGTTCGGCGGGATGATGCACACGTCCGCACTCACGTCCACGAAGCTGGAATTGTCGAACGCCTTCGGGTCGACCACTGCCGAGTTGATGTTGGTGAAGATCTTGAAGTCCGAGGCACAGCGCACGTCGTAGCCGTAGCTCGAGGTGCCGAAGCTGACGATCTTGCGGCCGTCGATCTCCCGCATCTGGCCCGGCTCGAACGGCTCGATCATGCCCTCCGACTCCGCCATGCGGCGGATCCAGCGGTCGGACTTGATGCTCATCAGTCGTCCTCGAAACTGATGGTCGGGAACTTTGCGCCGGGCATGGCACCGCCGGCCGCGAGCCGCGCGCACATGCGCCGGGCGATGGCGAGGTATGCCTTCGCCGCGGGGCCTTCCGGATCCGCGACGACCGAGGGCTGGCCGGCATCGGCCTCCTCCCGGATGTGAATGTCCAGCGGCAGGTCGCCCAGCAGCGGCACGCCGTACTGCTCGGCCATGCGCTCGCCGCCGCCGGTGCCGAAAATCGGCTCCTGGTGGCCGCACTTGGAGCAGACATGCAGGCTCATGTTCTCGACGATACCGAGGACCGGCACCTTGACCTTCTCGAACATCCGCAGCCCTTTGCGGGCGTCCAGCAGCGCGATGTCCTGCGGGGTGGTCACGATCACCGCGCCGCTCACGGGCACCCGCTGCGACAGGGTCAGCTGGATGTCGCCCGTGCCCGGCGGCATGTCCACCATCAGGTAGTCGATCTCGCCCCAGTCAGTGTCGCCGAGCAGCTGCTGCAGGGCCTGCGTGACCATCGGGCCGCGCCAGATCATCGGCTGATCCTCGTCGATCAGGAAGCCGATGGACATGCACTTGACGCCGAAGGACTCGACCGGCCGGATGCGCTTGCCGTCCTCGCTGGTGGGCCGGCGGCCTGACAAGCCGAGCATCCGCGGCTGGCTCGGACCGTAGATGTCCGCGTCCAGGACGCCGACCTTGGCCCCTTCCGCCGCGAGGGCCAGCGCCAGGTTTACGGTGGTCGTCGACTTGCCGACACCGCCCTTGCCGGAGGCTACCGCGATGATGTTGCGGATCCCCGGAAACGGCGACAGCCCGGGCTGCACCGAGCGCGACTCGACGTCCCACTCGGTCGTGACCTGCACGCTGGATACCCCGGGGAGGTCGCCGAGCAGGGTCGTGAATTCACGCTGGAGCTCGCGGGCGTACCGGTCCGAGGGGAAGCCTAAACGCAAGCTGACAGTCAGCTGGCCGTCGGTCAGGCCGAGGTCGGCCAGGGCGCCGGCCGAGACCAGATCCTGCTCGAGAATGGGATCCGTGCGCTCTGCCAGGAGGCTGCGCGCACGGTCGATCGTTTCCTGGGTCATTGATAGCCCCGCAGATTCGCTGAATGACGGAATTAGGCGCGCATTGTAGCCGACGGCGTCGGCGCCGGCAGCACCGCTTGGAGCCGCGCTCGACCCGGTGTACTGTACCGGGTCCACCTGTGCCCGGACCGGACCGGGGCAGGCAGGCCTCCGCAGCGGCGCCGAGGCCTTACAATGCCGCCAGAAGCAGCTGGAACGAACGCTTGAGAGACGCCCTGACACATTCGACCGCACCCGGGCCACGCCGCCACGGCGGCTTCGGCCTCGCGCGCCGGCGCCCGGCCGGGAGAGCGCTGTGAAGCTGTTCGGCGGCATGATGGCAGATCGCCTGCTGGCCGGTATTCGGACGCCGGGCGACCTTGAGGGAGACAACGGGCGCAAAGCGGCTGCACGGCTGCGAAAGATCGGCGTGCCCGCCCTGCGCAAGACCGTGGGCCAGCTCGAGACGGCCGACGAAGACCGGATGCAGGCGCTCTCCCGGCTGCTCGGCGTGCTGATCTCGCCGGGCACGCTCAGTGAGGCGGTGGCCCTGCTCTCCGCCACCAATGCCAACGGGATGAAGGGGCTGGTCTGGGCGCTCAGCA
>JASFEC010000137.1:0-6626 GCA_050125045.1 Gammaproteobacteria bacterium
CGCTTCGCTGGCGGACGAAGCCTTCGCAGAATTCGCGGGCCTGACCGGACGCAATTACGAGCGTGCGGCCGGCTACCGCACGGAGGACGCCGAATACTTGCTGCTCGGCCAGGGGAGCGTGGTTCCCACGGCCGAGGCGGTGGCTGACTATCTGCGCGAGACTCGCCGACTGAAAGTCGGGGTGGTCGACCTTGTCATGTTCCGGCCTTTCCCCGCTGACCGGATCGGCGCGCTGCTGCGCGGCATGCGGGGCGTCACGGTGCTGGAGCGGGTGGACCAGCCACTCGCCGCAGATGCTCCCCTGGCGCGGGAAGTGCGCGCGACGCTGGGCAAGTGCATCGAGAACGGGCGCGCGAGCGGGACGGCGCCCCATGCCGGCTTGCCTGCCTACAAGCAACTCACCGACGTGCCGGACCTGTACACCGCCTGCTTCGGCCTCGGCAGCCGCGACGTCAGCCCGGGCGACCTGGTCGGCGCCGTGGAGAACATGTTGCCGGACGGGGGACAACGCCGCATGTCCTACCTCGGTATCGACTTCTTTCGTTCGCGCCCGCTGCACCCGAAGGAACAGGTAAGGCAGGAGCGCCTGGCGCGCGACTATCCGCAGCTCGGGGAGCTGGCGGTCAAGGGCAGCGAGAACCCGAACCTCATGCCGCCGGACTGCGTGACCGTGCGGATGCACTCTATCGGCGGCTGGGGTGCAATCACCACGGGCAAGCACCTGGCGACCACGCTCTTCGACCTGCTCGGCTGGCACATCAAGGCCAACCCGAAGTACGGCTCGGAGAAAAAGGGCCAGCCCACGACTTTCTACCTGGCCGTCGCGCCCACGCCCATCCGGATCAACGGCGAGTATCACCATGTGGACGTCGTACTCTCGCCCGACCCGAATGTCTTCGGACACAGCAACGCCCTGGCCGGGCTGCGCGACGGCGGCATTTTCGTCATCCAGTCCGATGCCGCGACGCCGGAGGCGGCCTGGGAGCGCATTCCACTGCGCTACCGGCGCCACATTGCGGCGCGCGGGATCCGCGTTTTCTACCTGGACGCTTTCCGCATCGCCCGGGAAGAGGCTACCGACCCGGATCTCGAGCTGCGGATGCAGGGCATCGCCTTCCAGGGCGCTTTCTTTGCCGCCACCGGCCTGCTGGCGGAGCATGGGCTCGACGAGGAGCGGCTGATCGACGCCATGCGCGAGCGCCTGCAGAAGAAGTTCGGGCCGCGCGGCGCCCGGGTCGTGGAGGATAATCTCCGAGTGATCCGGCGCGGGTTCGACGAGCTGCGGGAAATCGTGGAGCTGTCCTTGCCGGCCGAGGCGGAGGGTGCGCCGACGGCGCCCCGTGTGCCGGTCCAGGTCAAGGCCCTGCCGGCCAGCCAAGCGCCGCTGAGCGACATCCAGCGCTTCTGGTCTGACACCGGCAGCCTGTATGCGCGTGGCATGGGCAATGACAACCTGGCTGATCCATTCATGGCGCTGAGCGTGGTACCGGCCTCGACGGCGCTGTTCCGAGACATGAGCGGGATCCGCACCGGACACCCGCAGTGGCTGCCCGAGAACTGCACGGCCTGCGGCCGCTGCTGGACCGTGTGCCCTGACACGGCGATCCCGGGCCTCGTGAACAGCCTTGGGGAAATCCTGGGCACTGCGCTCGAGCGCGTATACAAGGCAGGTCACCAGCCCACCAGGCTGCGACGCGCCATGGGCCATCTCGAGGCGCGGGTGCGCCAGGCCTTCGACGCCGCCGGCGCCGGCACGGCGGCGCGAGGGTTGATTACCGAGGCCATCGAGGCGCACCTCGCGGCCACGCCCGACGCCGACGAGCGGGCGGCGCTGGCGACGGAATTCGGGTGGCTCGAGGCGGCCCTGGGAGATTTCCAGTGGGCCCTGACCCGCCCGTTCTACGCGCAGCGGGAGAAGAAGTCTGCGGGCACTGGCGGCCTGTTGAGCGTCACGATCAACCCCGAGACCTGCAAGGGTTGCGGCGAGTGCGTGGCGGTGTGTGAGGACGGTGCGCTCGAGCAAGTGCCGCAGACGGCCGAGTCGCTCGATGCCTTGCGCAAGCGCTGGACATTCTGGCGCGACCTTCCCAGCACGGCGGACGATTTCATCCGTATCGACGACCTCGAACAGGCCATCGGCGTGCTGGACAATATCCTGCTGAAGAAGGAGGTCTACCTGCCGTTTACGAGCGGCGACGGGGCCTGCCTCGGCTGCTCCGAAAAGACCGTGGTGCGTCTCTTCACCGCCACCGTCGAGGCGTTGATGCAGCCTCGGGTGAAGGCTTACGTGGCGCGCCTCGACGATCTCATCAACCGGCTCGGCGAGCGCGTGCGCGAGGTCCTGATCAGTGGCCTGGACATTGCGCATCTCGAGGTGCCGCCGGGCGAGGAGCATGCGCAGCTTAGCGTGGCAGAACTGGTGCGGCAGGCGGGGGAGACGCACCCGGCTGCATCCAGTGTGGACCGGACGTGGCTGGCCCACATCTCGGGCCTGATCCGTGAGCTGGAGGCGTTGCGCTGGCGTTATACGGAAGGGACGACTGGCCGCGGCCGGGCGCCCATGGGCCTATTGAATGCCACCGGGTGTTCTTCAGTCTGGGGCTCGACCTTCCCCTATAACCCTTATCCCTTCCCCTGGGCCAACCACCTGTTCCAGGACAGCCCCTCGCTCGCCATGGGCGTGTTCGAGGGTCATATGACCAAGATGGCGGCCGGTTTCCGCAGCGTTCGCGAGGCCGAGCTTGAACTGGCGGGCGAGCAGGCGGCGGAGGATGATCGCGCGGCACTGCAGGACTTCGGCTGGCGCGACTTCTCGGACGAGGAGTATGCGCTCTGTCCGCCGGTGGTCGTGGTCGGTGGTGACGGGGCGATGTATGACATCGGCTTCCAGAACCTGTCCCGGGCACTGATGTCAGGCAAACCGCTCAAGGTGCTGGTACTCGACACGCAGGTCTACTCCAACACCGGTGGCCAGGCCTGCACCTCGGGCTATTTTGGCCAGGTCTCGGACATGGCCACCTTCGGCGCGGCCAGCCATGGCAAGCAGGAAATCCGCAAGGAGCTTGGGTTGCTGGCGATCGCACATCGCACGAGCTACGTCATGCAGAGCACCATCGCCCAGCCCAGCCACATGATCGAGGGCTTCATCGAGGGACTCGGCACCCGCCGGCCCGCGGTGTTCAATTGCTACACATCGTGCCAGCCGGAGCACGGGATCGCGGACGACGCCGGCCATGCGCAGGCGAGGCTCGCGGTGGAATCGCGCGCCTATCCGCTGTTCCGCTACATGCCGGGGCGCGGCGCCGTGCTGGCCGACGGACTCGATCTTGGCGGCAATCCGGCGCCGGACGAGGACTGGCCCACCTACACGTTGCAGTATCACCGCCACGGCGCCGACCGGGAGCTCAAGCTGCCGTTGACGTTCGCGGACTTCGCCGCGACCGAGGGACGGTTCCGCAAGCACTTCCGCACCGTCCCGGAGGAAGCCTGGCACGACGACATGCTGCCGCTTGCCGAGTACCTCGAACTCGAGCGGGACGCGCGCGAGGGCAAGTTCCCGTTTATCTGGCATGTATTGCCGGATGGCGAACTGGGGCGGCTGCTGGTGTCCTCGGACCTCGTCGCATCTTCCGAGGACCGGCGCGATTTCTGGCGCCTGCTGCGGGGACTCGCGGCGCCGTCGGGAATCAGTGCTGCCGAGCGCGACGCCCTGGTGGGGCAGGTTCGGGCCGAGCTCATTGCGAAGCTGAGCGAGTCGCTGGCGCGCCTTGCCGGCGCGGAGGAGGCTTCGGGTCCCGAGCCCGGGTCGCCGCCGGAAGAGAAGGGTGCCGATGCTGCCCCCGTGCCGGACCAGGCGCGAGGCGTCGGCTACATGGCGCCGTGGATCGACACGCCTCTCTGCTCGGCCTGCGACGAATGCCAGCGTATCAATCCACGCATCTTCGGCTACAACAGTGCGGGCAAGGCCGTTATCAAGGACCCCGAGGGCGGACCGTACAGCGACCTCGTGAAGGCTGCCGAGCGGTGCAAGGAAGGGATCATCCACCCCGGCTTGCCGCGAGACCGCAGCGCTCCCGATATCGAGCGGTGGATCGCCCGCGGTGAGAAGTACAACTGAGGCCTGGGATGTCCAAGCTCCGGCCGGTGTTTTCAGGTGGGCTTGCGTTGCCGCGGCGGGAGCCGAGTGATGGGGATTTCTCGATCCGGCAGATGCCGTTCGCTCCCTCGCTGCTCTTGCCTCTGCGCCAGCACATTGGCAGGCCCGCGGTGCCGGTGGTCCGCGAGGGAGAGGAGGTCGAGCGCGGCCAGCTGCTCGCTCGGGCGGAGGGGGAGGGATCCCTCCCGCTGCACGCTCCGGCGACCGGATACGTGGTCAGCATCGCGGAGCGCTCGGATCCGGCAGGGGGAACCGTGCGGGTGGTTCGGCTGGACCCGTTGCCGGGTGATACCCAGGAATACCCCTGCGGCGCGGGCTGCGATCCGCAGTCCGCGAGTCCCGACGAGCTGCTCGGGCTGATCCGGGATGCCGGCGTCGTGGATCTGGACGGGGAGGCGACGGCGACCCATGCCCGCCTGGCGGCGGCGCGTGCCGCCGGGACCGGCACGCTGGTGCTGAACGGCATCGACAGCGATCCCGTCTTCCGCGGCGTCTCCGCCATCCTGCGGGCGCACCGGGATGACGTGTGCCTGGGGACCCGTTGCCTCGCGAGGATTCTCGGCGTGGAACGGCTCCTGCTGATGGTCGAGCAGCCCGACGGAGAGGCCGCCAGGGCCCTGGTGGCCGCGTTCAGCCGGGAGCCGCGCCCGATGCTGGAAATTCTCGCGCCACGCTATCCGCAAGGGGCCGAGGAACTGCTGTTGAGGCGGCTGTCCCATGGGCCCGGCAAGGGCGAGAGCGCACCGGCGCCGGCGCTGTGCGTCGGCATCGCCACCGTTGCCGAGATCGGGGGCCTGCTGGTCAACGGCCATGTCATGACCGACCAAGTGGTCACGCTGGCAGGGGGCGCGCTGGATGAGTCCGGTCACTACCGGGTGCCGCTCGGTACCCCGCTGAGTTTCGCCCTCGAGCAGGCGGGCATGTCCGCCGCGCCGGCCAGTGTCCTGCAGGGCGGGATGATGCGCGGCGACGCGCTTGCGTCGCTCGAGCAGCCCATCACGAAGGGCGCTACCGGCTATGTCGCCCTGGCGGAGGGCGAGGCGCCCGCGGCGGAGCGGGCCCTGCCCTGCATCCGCTGCGGCGAGTGCATTGCCGTCTGTCCGGTGCAGCTGAATCCCGCCGAGCTGGGGCTCCTCGCACGGCGGGATATGCATAAAGTAATGCATGAGGAATATGGGCTAGATATCTGTTTAGAATGTGGTTGTTGCTCTTATGTCTGTCCGTCACGGATCCCCCTGGTGCAGCTGTTTCGCGCTGCCAGGGCCCAGTGGCGTCGACCCGGGGCGGACCTGGCCGGCGGAGGCGCGCACTGATGCCCGAACCCCGGCCTCTGCAACTCGCGACCGCGCCGCATCTGCATGCCGGCCGAACCGTGCCGCGCAGGATGCTGCACACGGTGATCGCGCTGCTGCCGGCCACCGTGTTCGCGGTCGCGCTGTTTGGCCTGGCGGCGGTGGCCACCATCGCGGTCGCCATACTTGCCTGCCTGCTGGCCGAGCGGGCAGCCGGGCCGCGCTCGGCGCCGGGCGACGGCTCCGCGTTGCTGACCGGCCTGTTGCTCGGTCTGAGCCTGCCGCCCGCGCTGCCGCTCTGGATGGTCGCCGTCGGGGGCGCTGTCACCATTTTGGTCGGCAAACAGCTGTTCGGGGGGCTGGGTGGCCCGGTGTTCCATCCGGCCCTGGTCGGGCGGGTCTTTCTGCAGGCGGCCTTCCCCGCAGCGATGGCCCAGGGCTGGCTGACGCCGTTGGCCGCAGGGCGGATCACGGCATTGCCCGACACGAGCCTGGCAGCCCCTTTCATGACCCCTGAGGCAGCTTATGCAGCGATCAGCGGGGCAACTCCGCTGGCGGCGGCGAAGCTGGGCGAAGCCGGCGCGCCGCTGGCGGACCTCTGGATCGGCACCGCGGCGGGATCGACCGGAGAGACGAGCGCCTTGCTGCTGCTGATTGGCGGAATCTACCTCGCGGCCCTGAAGGTTGCGAACTGGCGCATCCCGGTTGCGGTGCTTGCCACGGTGGCTGCGTTCAGCGCCGGCCTGCACGGCCTCGATCCCGGCCGGTATCCTGGCATGTTGACGGCGCTCGGCAGCGGTGGGCTGATGCTGGGCGCATGGTTTTTCGCCACGGATGCAACCAGCTCGCCGATGACTCATCGCGGGGCATGGTTGTACGGCCTGGTCATTGGCGGCCTCGTGGTGCTGATCCGGCAGTTCAGTGGCCAGCCCGAGGGCGTGATGTATGCGCTGCTGCTGGGGAGCGCCCTGACGCCCCATATCGATCGCTGGACGCGGCCGCGGCCGATGCGTCCCGGAGGCAGCCCATGAGGCGTGAAACATCCGGTGCTCGCGGTTACTCGGTGCTGCGTGTGCAGGCGGTGCTGGTGGCCATTGCCCTGGTGGCTGGACTGGCGATCGCGACAGTTCATGAGCTCACGCGGCCCCTGGTAATGGCCCAGCGCGGAGGGCTCCTCG
>JASFEC010000138.1:0-6624 GCA_050125045.1 Gammaproteobacteria bacterium
CATAGTCTCCATTTTCGGCCACCTGCCGCCCGAGGTCCGCCAAAAGGTCTATCCGCGGCTCCCGGCGGCGCTCAAGCCGGGCGGGGTGCTGCTGCTTGAAGCCTATACACCCGACCAGATGGGCCGCGGCACCGGCGGACCACGCTCAGAGGACTTGCTGGTGACCGCAGACATGCTCCGGGACGAGCTGCCCGGACTGCAGTTCCTCCGCCTCGAGGAGCTGGAGCGCGAGGTGATCGAGGGCCGGGGTCACACCGGCCTGTCCTCCGTGGTCCAGCTGATCGCCCGCAAGCCATGAGCGGCCGCGCCCCTGGTCATCGCTTCGAGTACGGCCCCGTGGCGCGGGGCAGCTTCATAGCCCTCATCTGCCTCCTGCCGCTAAGCGCAGTGATCTCGTCGGAATGGCTTCTATGGCACGTGTTGCTGGTGCTGTTCCTGGGCCTCGGCCTGCGTCCGCTGGTGGAATGGACCGGTTTGTATACGGTATACAGTCGTTTCTCAGCGGACTGGGTGGAGCGCTGGAACCGGGATTTCACCGAGCAACGCCGCCGGGAGATCGAGCGCAAGCAGCGCCGGGCGCGCTACAAGCGCTTCGGGCCGGAAGACCCTCGATTGCCCAAGAAGTGGTGACTGCGACCCGGCTGTTCGTCTACGGCTCCTTGCGCCGCGATGCTCCGGGCGGTCGCTCTGAACTGCTCGGGGCCGGCGCCAAGTTCCTCGGGCGCGGCCGGGTACGCGGGCGGCTGCTCGACCTCGGCGACTATCCGGGGCTGGTGCGGGCCGTTACCCGGGACGACCGGGTGCGCGGCGAGCTCTACTCGATCAGCGGACGGCGGACTCTGGCCGAACTCGACGCCTACGAAGACTACGACCCGCGCCACCCGGAGCAGTCTCTCTTCCTTCGGCGCGAGTCGAGGATCGAGCTCGACTCGGGTGAGACCACCACCGCATGGGTCTACTTATATGCCGGCCCCGTGGCCCGGGGCCGCCGCATCGCCTCCGGCGACTACCTCGACGCGGCTGGTGACCGCAGCTGAAGCTCGCTTTCCGCGCCGGGCCCTTGCTGACAGAATGGCGGGACTATTCCGCGCGGGAGCACATCGACCTTGAACCGCCTGACGCTCGTGCTCGTCCTGGCGCTGGTCGTGGCCGTCGCCCTGGTCGCGTCCGGCATCGAGCCGCGCGACCGGCTGACCTGGTGGCTGGAGGTGGCGCCGGTCCTGATCGCCGCGCCGATCCTGGTGGCGACGTACCGGCGGTACCCGCTGACCCACCTGCTTTACGTCCTCATCGCCCTGCACTGCCTGGTGCTGATCTACGGCGGCGCCTACACATACTCCCACGTGCCGCTCGGCTTCTGGCTGCAGGATGTCCTCGGCACGGCGCGCAATCCCTACGACAAGATCGGTCACTTCATGCAGGGCTTCGTGCCCGTACTGATCGCCCGGGAGGTCCTGGTGCGCGGCGACTACGTGAATGGCCGGGCGATGCTGCATTTCATCTGCATCTGCATCGCGCTCGCCATTAGCGCGTTCTACGAGCTCGTTGAATGGTGGGCGGGCCTCGCGATGGGCCAGGGCGCCCACGAGTTCCTCGGCACGCAGGGCGATTCCTGGGATACCCAGTCGGACATGTTCTGGGCCTTGCTGGGGGCCGCCGCAGGGCTGCTGCTGTTGTCGCGACTGCATGATCGCCAGCTGCGGGCGATGGGCGTACTGAAGGAGCCTGGATGAGCACCAAAGCTGGTTCGCATATTCGTATTTTGTATACGACAATCTCTACAACCCTTGGTCCGCTTGGGATCGCGCTCGCTCCAAAGGGGCTGTGCGCCATCCAGCTGAAGGGTGAAATGCCGACCATGAAGCGTGATTTGGAGCGCCGTTTCCCCGGCGCCGAGCTGGTTCGGGACGACGCAGGGATGGCCTCGGCAGCTGCTGTCGTCAGGGGCTGGATCGATGGGTCCGAGCCGGTCGCCCCGCCCCCGCTCGACCTCCGCGGGACCCCGTTCCAGCGCCGGGTCTGGAGGGCCATCGCCCGCATTCCCCGCGGGCAGACGATCAGCTATGCCGAGCTGGCGCGGCAGGCGGGCAACCCCAGGGCGATCCGCGCGGCGGCCCAGGCCTGCGGCGCCAACCCGGTGCCCCTGCTGGTGCCCTGTCACCGGGTGATCGCCAAGGACGGGAGTCTCGGCGGCTTCGGCGGCGGCCTGGACATGAAGCGAAAGTTGCTGGCCCGCGAGGGCATGGACATCCGCTAGTGCTGCACAGGGCCGCACTCCCGGGGCGGTGCGCGCTGCGCGGCGGCCCCCGTGGCTGAGACCAGAATCGACGTCGCGGTTATCGGCGCCGGCGCCGCCGGCCTGATGTGCGCCATCGCCGCCGGCCGGCGCGGCCGCACCGTGCGGGTGCTCGATCACGCCAACAAGGTCGGCAAGAAGATCCTCATGTCCGGCGGCGGCCGCTGCAACTTCACCAACATCCACTCGACCCCGGCCAACTTTCTTTCCGCCAACCCGCATTTCGCCAAGTCGGCGCTGAGCCGCTACACGCCGGCCGACTTCGTGGCGCTGGTGGAGCAGCACCAGATTCCCTACCACGAGAAAAAACTCGGCCAGCTGTTCTGTGACCGCTCCTCGAAGGACATCGTGCGCATGCTGCTGGCGGAGTGCGCGGCCGTCGGCGCCGAAGTGCTGACGCACGCGCCGACCCGGATCGACCAACTCGGCCCGCCGCACCGGCTGGAGACGCCGCAGGGGACGCTGCTGGCGGAGTCGCTGGTGATCGCGACCGGCGGCTATTCGATCCCGTCGCTCGGTGCTACCGGCTTCGGCATCGATTTCGCCCGCGAGCTCGGCCTCGCGATCCAGCCGACGCGCGCGGCGCTGGTGCCGGTGACGCTGGAGCCCCGGCTGCTGGCGAAGCTCGAGGGGCTGTCCGGCGTCTCGGTGGAGACCGTCACCCGCGCCGGCGGCGCCAGCTTTCGGGAGAACATCCTGTTCACCCATCGCGGCCTGAGCGGGCCGGCGATCCTGCAGGCCTCGTCCTACTGGCTGCCGGGGCAGCCGCTGGAGATCGACCTGTTCCCCGGCGCGGACCTGGCAGAGCGGCTGCACGGCGCGCGCCGCGGTCGGCCCCGCATCGAGCTGAAGACACTGCTGGCCGAGACGCTGCCGAAGAGCCTGGCGCAGCGCTGGTGCGAGCACTGGATGGACAACAAGCCGCTGGCCGACCTCAGCGACGCCGACATCGCGAGGGCGATGTCCGCGTGCCAGCCGTGGACCCTGTACCCCGCCGGCACCGAGGGCTATCGCACCGCGGAGGTGACGATCGGCGGCGTCGCCACCGACGCGGTTTCCTCGAAGACCATGGAGTGCCGCGACCACCCGGGGGTGTATTTCATCGGCGAGGTCATGGACGTCACCGGTCATCTCGGCGGCCACAATTTTCAGTGGGCTTGGGCTTCGGGTCACGCCGCGGGACAATACGCCTGATGAAGCGAGCCCAGCCATGAACGCAACCGTGCCGCGCGAGACCCTGCGCGACCGCCTCGCGCTGTTCTGCCTGCGGCTCGCGGCAAGTGGCTGGGCCCCCGCGCGCTGGTTCCTGGAAGAGTTGCCGCCGGAGTCGGAACGCAAGGCCGCCACCGGCCGGCTGCACATCGAGATCGTCAGCCACTGCTGGGGCTACGCCCACATGCAGGCCTACCAGCTGAGCTCGCTGGTGCTGCATCCGCCCGCGGAGGCGGACGTCACCATGACGGTCTACTACTCGCCCGAGGACCGGGACACGGCCGCGCTGCTCGAGTTCTTCGGTGCCCTGGAGGCGCCGGGCGTCACGTGGAACTGGCAGCCGATGGACAAGTACCACCTGTTCCGGCGCGCCATCGGCCGCGACCATGCGGCGCGGCATTCCCGTGCCGACTGGGTCTGGTTCACCGACTGCGACGTGGTGTTCGGCGCCGGTTGCCTGGACGGCCTGGCCGCGGCGCTGCAGGGCCGGCGTGACACCCTGGTGTTCCCGCGCGCCGAGCTTGTCTCCGCAGTGCTGGAACCCGGCGACCCGGTGCTGGAAGCGGGCAAAGGCGTGCCCCGCGTGCTCAAAATCGACCCCGCTGGCTTCACGGCCCAGGAGCGCGGCCGCGCCACCGGCCCACTGCAGATCGCGCATGGTGACGTGGCCCGGGCCTGCGGCTACTGCGGGCAGTTGCAGACTTACCAGAAGCCGGTTGCACGCTGGGCCAAGGCCCACGAGGACCGCGCCTACCGCTGGCTGCTCCGCACCCAGGGCGCGCCCGTGAACGTACCCGGCGTTTACCGCATCCGGCACGCCAGCAAGGGGCGCTACCAGCAGGACTCCTGGACGGCGCGGCTGCGCACGGCCATCCGGCGCCTGCAGCTGCGGCTGCGCGAGCGGCGGCGTGACCGAACAACGAGGCACAGGTGAGGCCGAGCTGATGACAGGACAGAAACGAGCGGGCGAACTCCCCCGGGTGGTGCAGATCGGCTTCCACAAGTGCGGCACCCGCAGCCTGGAACAACTGTTCCGCGGGGCGGGCCACCCGGTGGTGAAGTACAAGTTGCGGCGGCCTTTTCGCCGCAGCCGCAATGCCGGGCTGCTGATGCGGGAGAATCTCGAGGCGGGTCGCAAGATCTTCGCGGGGATGGATGACCATGTCTTCTACGCGGACCTGATCTACCAGACCGAGAGCGATGCGTTCGAACCGATCCGGTGTTTCCGCGAGATCATGCGTGACTACCCGGATACCATCCTGCTCCTGAATGTGCGGGACCGCGAGGACTGGATACGCTCGCGCCTGAAGCACGGCCACGGCGAGTTCGTCCAGCGGGTCCTGCGCCAGCGCGGTATCGACTCCAGGGACGTGCTGGCCGATCGCTGGCGGCAGGAGTGGGACACCCACCTGGCGGAGGTGCGGGCCTTTATGGCCGACCGGCCGGAGCAGCTGGTGGAGTTCGACATCGACCGCGACTCGGTCGATTCCCTGGTGGAGCGCCTTTCGGCCTACGGCCTGTCGGCCGAGGACTGGGGGGACGTAGGTCGCACCCGCGGTGTGAAGCGGCATCCGCTGGTAGCGAAGCTCAAGAAGCTCTGGGCCCACAAGCGCTGGCGCCCATCGGACTGAGCGGGCCGAGCCTGGCCGGCCACTGCCCTGGGAAAGCGAACGCGATATCATCGGGAGCCTGCTGCCTGGCGGGCCCGGGGAAACCGTCGCCGGGCGGGCCGGCAAGACCGTTCCCGCATCGAAGGTGATTCAATGAGACTGAAGACTGTCCTCGCCATGACCGCGAGCCTGCTGGCCGCCGTCACGGCGCACGCCGACGTGATCCTGGTCGGTAACAAGAGCGCAGATACGATATGGGCGATCGACCTCGCCAGCGGGGAGCGGCAGGCGGAGTTCGCAACGGAGATCGGTCCCCACGAAATCGAGGTGTCCTCCGACCAGCGCTATGCCGTCGTCAGCAACTACGGCAACCGGGACGCGGTCGGCAACACCCTCAGCGTGATCGAGTGGCCGGCGGGGCGCGAGGTTCACCTCGTCGACCTGGGCGAGGATACGCGGCCACACGGTATGGCATTTCTCAGCGGCTACCAGCTGGCGGTGACCACCGAGGGCAGCGACAGCCTGGTCGTGGTCGACGTCGCGCGCGGGCTGCCGGTGGCGCGCATCCCGGTAGGCGAGGGCGTGGCGCACATGGTCGCCGCCTCGCGCGACGGGCGTTTCGCTTTCGTCACCAACATCTCCGCCGGGACGCTCGAGAAAGTGAACGTGCTGGACGGGGAGGTGGAGGCGTCGATTGCCACCGGCGCCGGGGCGGAAGGCGTCGCCGTGGTGGCCGACCGGCGCGAGGTCTGGGTGACCAACCGGGCCGACGACACCGTGAGCGTCGTGGACGAGGAGAAAATGGAGGTGCTCGCGACCCTGGAGTCGCCGGGCTTCCCGATCCGCGTCGCCGTCACGCCGGACGGCCGCCATGCGCTGGTGACCAACGCGCGCGCCGCCACGCTCTCGGTCTTCGACACCGCCGAGCGCAGCCTGGTCAAGAGCATCCAGGTTGCCGACCCGGACGCGGAATACCAGGAGACCCTGCTGGGCGACACGGCGCTGCCGATCGGCGTCGAGGTTTCACCCGACGGCAGCCGCGCGTTCGTGGCGATCAGCGGCGGCAACGAGCTGGCCGTGATCGACACCGACAGCTGGGAGATCGTCGATCGCTGGTCGACCGGCCGCGAGCCTGACGCGCTGGGGATCGTGCTGCTGCCGTGAAGAAGCTCTATAGCCACAAGCAGACGGGCTCCGCATTCCTGTGGGGAGTCGGCATCGTGGTGGTCGGGCTCCTCGCCGTACTCGGGCCCGCCGCGGCGCACCCGGCGCTGCTCATCGTGCTCGGCCTGCTGCTCGTCACCGCGGTGGTTTTCTCTTCGCTGACAGTGGAGATCACGGCTTCCTCGCTGCTGTTCTGGTTCGGTCCGGGCGTGCTGCGCAAGCAGGTGGCACTCGCCGGCATCGAGCGCGTCGAGGTGGTGCGCAATCCCTGGTACTGGGGTATCGGCTGGCGCATTACGCCGCGCGGGATGCTCTATAGCGTTTCCGGCCTGGATGCGGTCG
>JASFEC010000139.1:0-6619 GCA_050125045.1 Gammaproteobacteria bacterium
TGCCCGTACGTGCCGGTGACCTTGTCCGCGGGACCATCGCCGAGCACGGGCAGAGCGACGAGCAACCCCGCGGCGAGCAGGATTGCCGTTCGTAAGTTGCTGATCATTACGATTGCCTCCCTTCCAGCTGTGACCGGGGGTCACCTGGTCCGAGGAGACTGAATGTCACCGGGGACGTGTTGGATGCCCCGCAGCCACTGTTTGTCAGGGGCGGGATTCCCCTGATATGTCCGAAGTATAGGCCCTGAGGTGACCACGCGCTCCTGCCCCATGGCGGAGCCAGCAGGCAGGTCATGGCTTCGGACAGCGACTCCGGGAGACCGGTTTCGCCGGATACTCGATAACGCTTTGCCGGCAGCAAATCCTTCTCAGCGCTCAGCCATTGAGCTAGTCTTAGCGGCCAGGTTCAATTAGGGCATCGGGACTGGCTCCGGGGCCCGTCGAGCCGACGACGATAAAGGCGACCCCGTGACGCAAGCCACAGACGTATTCATCAGCTATTCGCGCGAGGACAAAGACAAGGTCACTGCCTTGGCGGAGAAGTTGCGCGCCGCAGGCGTGGCGGTCTGGATGGACGTCGGCGGCATCGACGCGGCCACCATGTGGAGCGAGGAGATCGTCAACGCGCTGGACAGCGCCAAGGTGCTCCTGCTCATGGTCACGCCCTCCGCAGTCAACTCCCACAACGTGGCCAAAGAGGTCATCCTGACCAGCGAACGCAAAGGCCACATCCTGCCCGTGCACCTCGAGCCGACCCAGATTCCGGCCGGCCTCAAGTACCAGCTTGCAGGCATCCAGCACATCGAGTATTTCCAGGGCGACCCGGATGAAAACGTCCGCGTCATCGTGCGCTCGCTCGAGCGCATCGGTGTCAACATTCAGCAGCTGACCGACGAAGCGAGGCCCGAGCCGGAGGCGCCGCAGACCGCCGCGGCCGCCCCCGGCGCCTCGGACCAGGGTATCGTGCCCGGCGCCCTGGCCGTGCTTCCGTTCCACAACATCAGTCCCGACGAGGAAGCCGACTATTTCAGCGACGGGCTAACCGAAGAGCTGATCGCGCGCTTGTCACTCGTCAGCGAAATCGACCTGATCTCGCGCTGGGCTTCCATGCAGTACAAGGAAGCGAAGCAGGATATCCGGATCATCGGCAAAGAGCTTGGCGCGCGCTACGTCGTCGGCGGCAGCGTGCGGCGTTTCCGCGACTCGGTGCGCATCACGGTGCAGCTGGTGGATGCCGAGACCAATCGGCAACTGTGGGGCAACACCTACAAGGGCAAGCTGGACGACATTTTCGACATCCAGGAACAGGTCGCCAAGCAGATCGTCGAGGCGTTGAAGCTGCGGCTCAGCTTCTCCGAGGAAGTCTCGCTCAGCAAGCGCCAGACCGTCGACGCTAACGCTTATGACTTGTACCTGCGCGGCCAGGACTACCTGTATCGTCTGACCAAGCGCAGCGTCGAACATGCGATCGAGCTGTTCGAGAAGGCCATCGAACTCGACCCCCGCTACGCCGCGGCCTACGCCGCCTGCTCCAGCGCCTACGGGCAGATGTATCAGTACTTCTCGCGGGAAGAGGCCTACCGGGCCAAGGCCCAGGAGCTCAGCTTCAAGGCCCTGATGTACGACAACAACCTGCCCGAGGCCTATACCGCCATGGGCCTGTCCTATTTCAGCTGGGGCAAGTTCGAAGAGGCGGCCGAGTCGGGGCGCAAAGCCATCGAGCTCAACCCCGACGACTTCATCGCCTACTGGACCCTGGGCCGGATCTATTTTTCCAACAGCAACGCGCCCGAGGCGGCGAAGATGTTCCGGCGCGTGATCGAGCTGAAGCCGAGCTTCTACGTGGCCTACGCCGACCTCCGGATGTCCCTGCAGACCATGGGCGAGACGGAAGAGGCCGAGGCCTTGTCCCTCAAGCTGGCCGACGAACTGCTGCCGACGTACCTGCTGCAGAACCCCGACGACTCCCGCGCCCGGATGTTCTACGCCATCACCTTGTCGGAGATCGACCGCCGCGAGGAAGCGGTGCGGGAAGGCGCCAAGGCCCTCGAGATGAGCCCCGGTGATTCAGTCATGCTCTACAACGGAGCCTGCCTCTATGCCCAGCTCGGCGAGTCCAAGAAGGCCGTGGAAGCACTGCGTCAGGCCATCGCCGGCGGCACCGACATCCCGGGCTGGATGAAGAACGACCCTGATCTCGACCCGCTACGCGACGATCCCGACTTCATCGCCCTGACGTCGGGGCATTAACCGCGCTCAGTCCCGGTGCGCGGCCCGCGCCAGGCGGTCGCGCACCGCCAACCACTCCGCGCCTCCGGGCGGCGCCTCCACCATAATCAGGTCGTGACCGGCGGCATCGAGCCGGCGCAGCGCAGCGTACAGCAGGCGGCCGTAGTCCGCAGCATTCGCAGGCATCACGGTCACTGCGGCGCCCGCCGCCTCGGTGGCAGCGAGGGCGTCCGGGCTGTAAGCGAGGACGGCGACCTGCTCCCCCGCCGCGCCTGAAGCGGCGAGCCGCTCCCCGAGTTCGATGCCCGCGATCAGCGCCAGCGGCGTCGACGGGGCGTAATGCGAAGCCAGCCGGCCCGGGGCGCGCAGGTCCTGCGGCGGCGGGGCGACCGGTCGGCCCAGCGCGGCCTCCAACTCGGCCACGGTGATTCGGCCGGGGCGCAGCAGCGCCGGCTCGCCGCCCAGCAGGCTGACGATGGTGGACTCGAGGCCAACCTGGCACGGACCTGCGTCGAGGATCATGTCCACGTCACCGCCGAGTTCGGCCAGCACATGCTGCGCCGTGGTCGGCGAGACCCGGCCGAAGCGATTGGCCGACGGCGCGGCGAGCGGCCCGGCCAGGGCGATCAGCTCGCGAGTGACCGGCTGGGCCGGCACCCGGAGCGCCACCGAGTCCTGGCCGCCGGTGACCTCATCGGGCACCCGCGGCTGGCGCGGCAGCACCAGCGTCAGCGGGCCCGGCCAGAAACGTTCGGCCAGCCGCCAGGCGGCCTCCGGGATGTCGCGCGCCCACTCCGGCAGCTCATTGGCCGCACCGAGGTGCACGATCAGGGGATGGTTCGCCGGCCGGCCCTTGATGGCGAATACCCGGCGCACCGCGGCGGTGTTCATGGCCACTGCGCCCAGCCCGTAAACGGTCTCGGTCGGAATTGCCACCACGCCACCGTCCCGCAGCAGCTCGGCCGCCGCGGCGATGGCCGCAGGCGAAACCGGGACGGGAGTGCTGGGCGGCGTCATGGCGAGGGATGATAGCAGCGGCATCGCCACCCGGTGATGGCTGGACTCGCAGCCTGATCACGCGGGTGCCGGGCGATCGGACCGGAACAACCGGGGCCCTGAATGTAGCTACGCGCCCGACCCCATGCCGTTGTCGAGTTCCCGGGCTCGCCGGTAGGCGTCCCGGTCGCTGGCCCTGGCCCAGTAGGCCTCGAACGCCGGGCGCTTCTCGATCGTGCCGAACTGCAGCCCCCACCCGACTTGTGAACCGCAGTACACGTCCGCCGCGCTGAAGGTGTCGCCGGCGATATAGTCGCTGGCCGTCACGGCCTGCTCGACTACGTCCAGCATGGTTTCGAAGTCGCCGTACCCAGCCATCCGCTCCTTTCCCGGCGGGACCTCGAAGCCGAGCGCGCGGTTGATAATGACGGCTTCGAGCGGACCCGAGAACAGGAACAACCAGCGGTAATAGGCGGCGCGCTGGGCCGGCGGTGGCACCAGGCCGGCGTCCGGGAAGGCATCGGCAAGGTAGGCGCAAATAGCGGCACATTCCGTGACGACGGCATCGCCATGCCGGATCGCCGGCACCTTGCCCAGAGGGTTGATCACCAGGTACTCGGCAGCCTTCATGGTGGTGCCGTACTCGAGGACCTCGGTGCGGTACGGAGCGCCCACCTCCTCCAGCATCCAGCGCACGATCCGGCCGCGTGACATCGGGTTGGTGTAGAAAATCAGCTCTTCGCTCATGGCGCACCCCTAACGCGCTGGCGTATTCACAGGTAATCAATTAATTGCGCCGCCAGGCGCGCCTCACTCGGCAAAATCGAGCGCGTAGATACGCGACATCCCGGAGTGCGTGCCCTCATGGGACATGTTGGCCTCCAGCGTGTCCGTGATCCGCCTGTCGTTCTCCCGGAACCGGCTCCGCAAGGAGCCGGCGTCGCGATTCATGCTGCCTTGGAGAATTAGCCCTGGAGCTTCCGATTGATGTGGTCCATGACCGGGGTGTGTTCATGCTGCGGGCTGAACAGGATCAGTTCCGCATCCTGCCCCACGCGGACCGAGTGCCCGGGTGGCCAGTAGAACACGTCACCGCCGCGCAACGTCTCCTCGGAACCGTCGGTGTAGCTCACCGTCACCTCGCCCTCGATCAGGTAGCCCCAGTGCGGAGACTGGCAGGCATCACCCTCCAGTCCCTCGAGCAGGCCGGCGAGGTCCGTCCCGGCTGCCATCGAGAAGTACTCGGCGGCGAGGTCGCCATAGCCCGCGGCGTCGCCGAAGTCCTGTTGCTGTCGCGCGACGGCACCAGGCGCATCGATTTTTACGGGTATATCGTTTTTCGCGATTCGCATGACACTCTTCCCATTTCTTGTAAAGGCTTCTTCACCCTACTCCTCCTGCTAACTGATTTAAAACTGCGTTGCACCATGATCCTGCTCTGCACTGGCAACCCGAGTCGGTAAGAGCCGCCGAGCCTCGACGGCCAGGCGGTGGCGCTGCAGCAGGCGATGATCGAGCAGGAGCGGCTGGTCGCCGCGCAGCAGTAGCGCTAGTCGATCCGCTGGCCGTGGCGTTCTCTTGCCTCGGTGACGGTGTAGATCGGCGCCGACTCGCGGCCCGCGACGTCGACCATGAAGGTGCGGACGATGGCGGCGGTCGTGTGCCAGGCGAACTCCTTGATGATCCCTTCGTGGGCTCGGAAGCCATGCTGCTTGAAGAACTGGTCGGCGATGTAGTCGACCGTACCGGACAGCCGCCACGCTTCCTCACCCGAAGCCACATCGACGAGCGTCGCCTCGAACACCGTGCCGACCAGGGCCTCATAGCCATCACGGTGCTTGCGATAAAGTGGCTTCACGTCGATATTCATGATCACCGGGTCGTCCGCGACGCCCACATCACCACCGGGCCGGTTGGCCATGCCAGGCCCGAGGCCGCTCATGATCTGCGCCCCTAAGCCGTTCGATTCGAACGCCGATGCCAGGCTGTGCTGTAATGAGTGCTGAAATACCGGCCCGAGGGCCTCGAAGAACACGGCATTTCTGCCGAGCGCTGCCGGTGACCTGTTCATCCTCACCGAGCCTCCGTTTCGAGACCGGCGCCTGGCCGCGGCCGGAGCCACTGCTGCATCGCCAGCCCGGCAATGATCAGCCCGAGCCCGACCCAGGTCGATGCCAGGATCGTCTCGCCTACGAAGGTGTGGATGAAGAACAGCGACAGGAAGGGCGAGAGAAAAATCAGGTTGCCGATGCGCGAGGCGCTGCTGGTGAGCCGCAGGGCACTCAGCCAGAGCGCGAAGGCCAGCCCCATCTCGAATACGCCCACCCACGCCGCACCAGCCAGTCCCCGCCAGTCCGGGACCGCCAGGCCGTCGGTCAGCGCGCAGGCGAGCAGCACGAACGGCAGCCCCAGCGCAAAATTGCAGAACAGCGCGACGAGTGGATCACGCCGGTCGCGCGTGCTGTAGATCCAGTACAGCGCCCATAGCACGGTGCTGCCGAGCGCCAGGGCAACACCTGTGGGGTTGGCGAACTCGAGGGCGAACACTTCGCCGCGCGTCGCGATGGCCCAGACCCCGGAGTACGCGACCAGGCCACCGATCACATCGGCACGAGTCAGGCGATGGCCCAGGAGCGGCACGGCCAGGATCGCCAGCGTAAAGGCCCAGGTGTAGTTGAGGGGCTGCGCCTCCTGTGCCGGCAAGCGGTCATAGGCCTCGAACAGGACGAGGTAATAACAGAGCGGGTTGACGAGGCCGAGCGCGAGCGAGCGCAGGTAGTCACGCCGGCTGCCGCGCAGCACGTCGCCGAGCCGCCGCGTGGCGACGAGCAGCGCGCCGAGGGTCAGCAGTGAGACGATGCTGGCCCATGCCAGCAGTTGCACCGGCGTAAGGTACTCGAGCGAGAGCTTGAAGGCAGTGGCGACGGTGGACCAGAGCAGCACTGCGCCAAGGCCGAAGAGCAGAGCGCGCTGTTCGTTGCTGGACTGCATGGGGTCTACCGGGCCGGAAGTCCGCGGCAGTCTAGCAGCCGCGTTCAGAACACGCCGCTTTAGCGGTAGTCTTGCCGCATGATCCAGACCTTGCGTCATCCAGTCATCGCAGCATTGCTGGGCATTGTGGGATCCGTGCCGCTCCCCGCCATCGGTGCAGAGCCGCTCCCCGAGAGCGGCGACACGAAGGCTGATGTCGTGCAGGAGCGCATCTCGGCCCGCGTCGCCGACGCGGCCGGCTGGCTCGATTCCTTCTTCGGCGACGACAACTACGAGTACGAGTCCAACAAGACGCGCCTCACCCTCGGTGTGAGCAGCTTCTCGGAGCGAGGGGAAGGCACGGACTTCAAGCTCAACACCAGTCTTCGCCTCAACCTGCCCTACCTGGAAGACCGCCTTAGAC
>JASFEC010000140.1:0-6568 GCA_050125045.1 Gammaproteobacteria bacterium
GCCTTCCGCTCGACGCTGAAGGAATCGCGGGATGCGACGCTGCTCCTGCACGTGGTCGACAGCGCGGACCCGCTGCGGGACGAGCGCATCGAGCACGTGAACCGGGTACTGGCGGAGATCGGGGCGGGGGACGTGCCGCAGCTGCTGGTCTACAACAAGATCGATCAGTCGGGGGACCTCCCCGGGGTCGCCCGGGACGAAGAAGGCCGGGTGCGCTCGGTGCGGTTATCGGCGTGGACCGGCGAGGGCCTGGAGCTGCTGACGGCCGCCCTGCGCGAGCATTTCGGCGCCGGGCAGGTGCTCGGCACCCTGCACCTGGGTGCATCGGAAGGCGGCGTGCGGGCGAAACTCTATGAAGCCGACATGGTGCGGCGGGAATCCGGTGACGAGGCCGGCGGCTGGTTGATCGAGCTGGAGGCGCCGAAAGTGGCGCTGGAACGATTCTGCCGTGATACCGGTCTCAAGCAGAGCCGGATCCGTCCTCGTCCTTGTGAGGGCTCCCGCGCATCCCTACAATCGCGGACCGTGGCCTGACACGGCGGTCCCTGCTCAGCGCGAACATTAAGTCTCTTTAAGGAACAACATGGCTTGGAACGAACCCGGCAAGGGCGGTAATCCCTGGAACTCAGGCAACGGCAAGGAAGGGCCGCCCGACCTCGACAAGGTCGTGCGCGACCTGCAGCGGAAGCTTTCCGGGGTCTTCGGCGGCAAGGGCCGCGGTACCGGCAGTGGCGGCAGCGGCGGCGCGGCCGGAGCGGGTCTGGGCCTCGTAGCGGCGGCCGCGATCGTGCTCTGGCTGCTGTCCGGCTTCTACCAGGTCGAGGAGGCCGAGCGGGGCGTCGTGCTCCAGTTCGGCGCCTACCATAAAACGACTATGCCGGGTCTGCACTGGCACGTCCCGTACCCGATCCAGCGGGTGGAGGCCGTCAACGTGGCCCAGGTCGACTCGTTCACTCATTCCACGCGCATGCTGACGGCCGACGAGAACATCGTCAGCGTGGACCTGCGCGTGCAGTTCCGCCGCACCGACGCGCAGGCGTTCCTGTTCAACGTGCGTGATCCGGAGCAGACCCTCGGCGAGGTCACGGAGACGGCGATCCGCGAGGTGGTGGGCAAGAGCCTGCTCGACTTCGTCCTGACCGAGGGTCGCGCCGAGGTGGCAGCTCGGACCCGTGAGATTATCCAGTCGACCCTGGATTCCTACGGCGCGGGCATCGAGGTCACGTCGGTGAACCTTGAAGACGCCAACTTCCCCTCCCAGGTCGAGGCTGCGGTGCAGGATGCGATCAAGGCCCGCGAGGACCGCGACCGGCTGGCTCTGGAAGCCGAGGCCTATGCCAACGACGTGGTGCCGCGGGCCCGCGGTAACGCCGCCAGGCTGCTGGAAAGCGCCGAGGCCTACCGGGCCCAGGTCATCGCCGAGGCGGAAGGTGAAAGCGACCGCTTCATCGCGCTGCTGACCGAGTACCAGCGCGCACCCGAAGTGACGCGCCAGCGCCTCTACTACGAGACCATGGAGCAGGTGCTGGGCAACTCCAGCAAGGTGATCCTGGACGCGCAGGGCAGCGGCACGCTGATGTACCTGCCCATCGACGAGCTGCTGAAACGCTCGGGGGGCAGCGCCACGCGCCTGGGCGACCCCGCGGACCAGGGCCAGCCGAACACGCTGCGCCAGACGGAAACGTCGCCCACGCCGACCAACGACCTGCGCTCGAGGGGGACTCGCTGATGGGTGCCAAGGGAACTGTTCTACTGCTGATTGCGGCTGCGGCCGCGGTGCTCCTGTCGATGTCGGTGTTCGTCGTCGACGAGCGCGAATACGCCATCAAGCTGCGCTTCGGCGAGATCGTGCGCATGGACTTCGAGCCGGGGCTGCACTTCAAGACGCCCTTCGTCAACACGGTCCGCAAGTTCGACAACCGGGTGCTGACCCGCAACAACCCGAACGAGCCCTTCCTCACGGCGGAGAAGAAGAACCTGCGGGTGGACTTTTACGTCAAGTGGCGGATTGTCGACGTCGGCCAGTACTTCCGCGCCACGGCCGGTGACGAGCGCCTCGCCACCAGCCGCCTGCTGGAAATCATGAAGGACGGGCTGCGGGCCCAGTTCGCCCGGCAGACGGTGCAGGAAGTGGTGACGGCCGACCGCGCCCAGGTGGTCGATGAGCTGATGGACACGGCCGGTGTCACTGCGCGCGAACTGGGCATCGAGATCGTGGACGTGCGGGTGAAGACGCTGGACCTGCCGCCGGACGTGAGCGAGAGCGTGTTCAACCGCATGCGCCAGGAGCGCGCCCGCGTCGCCGCCCAGCTGCGCGCCGAGGGCGCCGAGACGGCGGAGCGGATTAGGTCGGATGCCGACCGCCAGCGGACCATCATCATCGCCGAGGCCGAGCGCGACTCCCAGCGCATTCGCGGTGCGGGCGACGCCCGGGCGGCCGAGGTCTATGCCGACGCTTTCGAGCGCGACCGTGGCTTCTACGAGTTCTGGCGCAGCATGCAGGCTTTCAGGACCTCCATCGGCCGGGGCGACGACATGCTGGTGATCGAGCCGGAGGGCGAGTTCTTCCGCTACCTCAAGGACCCGGTGGGCGCGCCGGCGCCCTGACGGGCGCCCGGGCATGAACTGGACCGACCTGCTGTCGGCGGTCGCGCTGGTCATGGTCATCGAGGGGCTGTTGCCCTTCGCCAATCCGCGGGCCTCGCGGCGGACCATGGCCACGCTGGCACAGATGCCGGAGGACAAGCTGCGTCTCGCCGGACTCGTCAGCATCGTGGCCGGCGCGCTTTTGTTGTATTTCGTGCGTTCCGGCACCTGAGCCAGGGGAGTAACCGCGCGTGGGCAAGAACGTGGTCGTCATCGGCACCCAGTGGGGTGACGAGGGCAAGGGCAAGATCGTAGACCTCCTCACCGACCGCGTGGCCGCGGTGGTGCGCTTCCAGGGTGGCCACAACGCGGGGCACACGCTGGTCATCGAAGGCCGCAAGACCATCGTCCGCCTGCTGCCGTCCGGCATCCTGCGCGACGGCGTGGCCTGCCTGATAGGCAACGGCGTCGTCCTGTCTCCCGAAGCGCTTCTGGGCGAAATCGACGAGCTCACGGCCAACGGGGTGCCGGTGGCCGAGCGGCTCAGGATCAGCCCGGCCTGCCCGCTGATCATCCCCTCCCATGTCGCGCTGGACGCGGCCCGCGAGCACGCCAAGGGCGCGGCCAAGATCGGCACCACCGGGCGTGGCATCGGCCCGGCCTACGAGGACAAGGTGGCGCGCCGGGCGCTGCGGGTCTCGGACCTGGCCCACCGCAAGCGCTTCGCGGCCAAGCTGGGCGAGGTGCTCGATTTCCACAACTTCGTGTTGCAGCGCTATTTCCAGCGGGACCCCGTCGACTTCCAGCAGACGCTGGAAACCCTGCTGGCGCAGGGGGAGCGAATCCTGCCGATGATGGCCGACGTGGCAAGCTTGCTCGAGGCCTACCGCCGGGACGGCAGCAACGTCCTGTTCGAGGGCGCGCAGGGCGCCCTGCTGGACATCGACCAGGGCACCTATCCCTACGTGACTTCGTCGAACACCACGGCGGGCGGTGCCTGCACCGGCGCCGGGGTGGGGCCGCGCGCCATCGATCACGTGCTGGGCATTGTGAAGGCCTACACCACGCGCGTGGGCTCAGGTCCGTTCCCGACCGAGCTGTTCGACGAGATGGGTGAGCACCTGGCACGGGCCGGGCACGAGTTCGGCTCGGTCACCGGGCGGGCCCGGCGTTGCGGCTGGTTCGACGCCGTCGCGCTGCGCCGCTCGATCGCGCTGAACAGCGTCTCGGGACTGTGCGTCACCAAGCTCGACGTGCTCGACGATCTCGACACCATCCGGATCTGTGTGGGCTACAAGGTCGGCGGCAAGGTGGTGGACACGCCGCCGCTCGCGGCCGACCAGTACGCCGAGATCGAGCCGATCTACGAGGACGCTCCGGGGTGGAAGAGCTCCACCGTCGGCATCACCCGCCACGAGGAATTGCCGGACAACGCGCGCGCCTACCTCGACCGGCTGCAGGAAGTGGTCGGCGTGCCCGTCGACATCATCTCCACCGGGCCCGACCGGGCCGAGACCATCGTCCTGCGCAATCCCTTCGATTGAGTCTCGCGGGGCATCCGTTCGAACAAGCTCTAAGTACGGCGTGAGCGCGTGCCGCGCGCCCGCGGCACGCGGCTTCTGTCGCCGTGCCGCTGGCGGCATGTTCGGGCCGGCCTGCTGAGAGAAGTACAGACGAGCCCACGGCGGTGGAGGCGGCTCGTGACCAGGAGGCCGTCGGTGTAAACCCTCTTGTTCCGGTTATGATTGCCGGCATCCTACCGGTCGATTACGGAGCATGCCCATGAGGCTCACCATCCACGTCCTCGCTCTCGCCTTCCTGCTGTCCGGCTGCGCTACACCGGCCCCGGCCGACAAGTACGCCGAGACCATACAACTTTTCAGGAACGCGGGCGAAAGCGCGCAGATGTTCAACCGGAGCTATGGTTACGCGGTGTTCCCCACCGTCGGCAAGGCCGGCCTGGGCATCGGCGGCGCCCGGGGGGAGGGCCGGGTATACCGCGGCGGCACCTATATCGGTGACACGGTACTGACCCAGCTCACCATCGGCCTGCAGGCCGGCGGTCAGGCCTACAGCCAGATGATCTTTTTCCAGGACAAGCGCGCCCTGGAGGAGTTCATCGGCGGCAACTTTGAGTTCGGCGCCCAGGCCAGCGCGGTTGTAATCACGGCGGCGGCCAGCGCCGGCACGGGGACCACGGGCTCGAGCGCCGGTGCCAGCGGCGGCAAGAACGACGCCACTACCGTCGGCGACTACTACAAGGGGACGGCGACTTTCGTCATCGCCAAAGGCGGCCTCATGCTCGAAGCCGCGATCGGCGGGCAGAAGTTTTCCTTCAAGCGCGCGGAGTGAACGGGGCGAAACCCGGCTGGGACCGCTGTTAGAGGGTTGTGGCGAAGTATTTGGTGCCGAGGAGAGGACTTGAACCTCCACGGGGTTGCCCCCACTGGCACCTGAAGCCAGCGCGTCTACCAATTCCGCCACCTCGGCACGAGGATTCAGCAAGAGGACCCTGCTGAGCGGGACGCGAAGAATACGGCCGGCGTGTATGCTTGTCAACGCGGCCGGAGCAGAATCCGGCCGCCTATCGACATGCAGTCCTGGAACCCATTATGAAACGCACCGAACGGCGTGGCGGCACGCCGCGCCGACCCCGTGACGCCGGCCAGTCGCGCGGCGGCTATCGCGTGGCCATCCCCTCGCGCGACGAGGTCCTGCAGGCCCTGGAGCAGGCGGGCCGGCCCCTGGAGCCGAAGGCCCTGCACCAGGCGCTGGGCATCGACGACGAGGAGGTCAAGAGCGCCCTCGGCAACCGCCTGCGCGCCATGATCCGCGATGGCCAGATCATCGCTAACCGGCGCGGACACTACTGCCTGGTCGGCCATATCGGGCTGGTAACGGGCGTGGTCGCGGGGCACCGGGATGGCTATGGCTTCGTCAGCCCCGACGCGGGCGGCGACGACATCTACCTGTCCCCGCGCGAGATGCGCGAGGTCATGCACGGCGACAAGGTGGCGGTGCGGGTCGCCCGCACCGACGCGCGTGGCCGGGCGGAGGGCAAGCTGGTCGAGGTCCTGGCCCGGAACACCAGCGAGATCGTCGGCCGCTATGTGCGGGAGAGCGGCATCGGCTTCGTTATCCCGGACAATCGCCGCTTCAACCAGAGCATCGCGATCCCGCCCCGCCAGGCCAACGGCGCGCAGCCTGGCGATATCGTGGTCGTGGAGCTGACCGAGCAGCCGACGCGCGACACCCAGCCGGTCGGCCGGGTGATCGAGAATCTCGGCGAGGCGGGCGGACCGGGCATGGAGAGCGAGATCGCCATGCGCTCGCACGGCCTGCCGTTCCGCTGGCCGGAGGAGGCGCTGGCGCAGGCCGAAGCCTGCGGCGACCGGGTCAAGCCTTCGGCCAAGCGGGACCGCCTGGACCTGCGCGACGTGCCCTTGGTGACCATCGACGGGACGGACGCCAAGGACTTCGACGACGCCGTCTGGTGCGAGCGCGACGGCAAGGGCTGGAGGCTGCTCGTGGCCATCGCCGACGTGTCCCATTATGTGGGGGCGGACAGCGCGCTGGACCTGGAGGCGCGCGAGCGCGGGACCTCGGTGTATTTCCCGCGCCAGGTGTTGCCGATGCTGCCGGAGACCCTTTCGAACGGGCTCTGCTCGCTCAATCCCGGCGTGGACCGGCTGTGCATGGTTTGCGAGATGCGGGTCGGGCCGACCGGCAAGGTCCGGTCGTCGACGTTCCACGAGGGCCTGATGCGCTCGCATGCGCGCCTGACGTACGACGAGGTGGCCGGCATCCTCGTCGAGGGCGACCCGGGCCTGCGGCGCCGGCACGAGAGGCTCCTGCCGCACCTCGAGGCTCTTCACGCGCTCTGGCGGGCGCTGCACAAGGCGCGGGCGCGGCGCGGCGCGGTCGATTTCGACCTGCCCGAGGTGGTGATGCGCTTCGACCCGAAGGGACATATCGCACGCAT
>JASFEC010000141.1:0-6537 GCA_050125045.1 Gammaproteobacteria bacterium
GCGCGCCCGGCCCCTCGCCGGCCTCGAGTGCGCGCACCACCCTGGCAATGGCGTCCACGGCGCGGCCCAGCACCTTGAGGCCCTCGGGCGGCAACCCGACATGGTCGTCGAATAGCTGCCGGAGGTAGTCGTTGAGCGGCCGCGACACCGTGACCACGGCGGCGACGTCCGCCATGTTGGCGCTGCCCGCCAGCGTGTGGCAGGCGCGGTGGACGGCCTCGGTCACGGCATAGGGCGGCGTGCGCAGCATGCAGTCGTCGATGAAAGCGCGCAGCTCGCCGAGGTGGCCGTTGGCCTCGCGGGTGAAGATATCCCGCAGCACCGGGTCCATCTCCGCGACCTCGGGCTCGGGCTCGGGCTCGGGCTCGGGTTCCGGCTCGGGTTCCGGGGCAGCCTCGGCAGCTGCGATCTCCTCAGCCTCGACTGCCGGCGCCCGCTCGGGCTCGGCGGCCTCCCCGGCTTCGACCTCGGCCTCCTCGACCTCCCCGGCCTCGGCAACCTCTTCCGCTTCTGCCTCCGCCTCCGCCTCCGCTTCAGCCTCTGGCTCTGCCTCTGCTTCGGGTTCAGCTTCGGCCGCTGCCTCGGCCTCCGTGACCTCCTCGGCTTCGGCGAACTCTTCGGCCGGCGCCGGCGCGCGGCCGGCCGCGAAGTCCTCGGCCTGCGCCATCAGGGCCTCGATATCGGCCGCGGGCGCCTGGCCGCTCTCGATCTGCTCGATCAGCGCCGGGACCTGCGCGATCGCCTCGCCGAGGAACTGGACCAGCGCGTCGCTGCGCTCGATACGGCCCTCGATCAGCGCGTTCAGCATCTGCTCGACGCTCCAGGCGTACTCGCCGATGCGCCGCGCGCCGACCATCCGGCCGCTGCCCTTCAGCGTGTGGAAAGCGCGCCGCAGCGTGCCGAGGTCGTCGCGGTCGTCGGTCGAGGCCCACTGCGCGTGGTGCTGGCGGGCCGTGGCCTCGAGCTCCTTGGCTTCCTCGACAAACAGCTCGATGAGCTCGCTGTCCGGGTACTCCCCGCCCTCGAAGGCCGGCAGGCCGGCCGGCGGCTCGGCCAGGGTCGGGGCTGCCGCCGCTGCCGGCTCGGCCGCGAGCTCCGCCTCCGCCGCCGCGCCCGGCGGCTCCAGCGGCGCAAACTCCTCGCCGCTCTCGGGCTCCTCGAGGTCCTCGCGCGCCTCCGGCGCCACATGCTCTTCCGGCGGTCCGGCCTCCGCGGCTGCCGGGACCTCGGGCTCGCCTTCCGGCACAGCCTCGGGCTCTGCTTCCGCCGCCGCCCCGGGCTCCTCCGGTTCGGGGGGCAGCTCGGGCAGCGGCTCCACCGGCAGCACGTGGGTCTCGCCGGTGATGGTCTCGATCGCCGGCTCGAGCAGCGGCTCCTCCGGCACCTCCTCCGCCGGCGCGGCGGCCTGGAGTTGCGCCAGCGCGGCCAGGCAGTCCTCCGCATTGTCCAGCATGAACTGCGGCACCTTACGCCCGGCGCGGATCGTCTCCATGAAGTACTCGAGGCTGACGATGGCGTCGGCCAGGCGGTCGAGGGCGGCGCGCGAAAGCTCCGGCGCGCCCGGCTCGAGCAGCTGCCGCACGTAGTGCGTGATCTGCTCCATCACCGCCACCGCGCGGGGCTGCTCCAGCATCAGCAGGGCCGCGGTCACGCCCTTCATCAGCCCCGGAACGGCATCGGCCAGCTGCGGCTCGACCGGGCCGCTGAGCCGCTCGTTGATGGCGTCGCGCACGCGCGCCATGTTGATCAGGCACTCGCGCAGCAGCGCCTCCCTCACCTCGCGCATGGCGTCGGCCTGCTGGTCCTCGGCCTCCACCGGGACCACCGGGTGAGGCTCGTCCAGCACCAGACCCACCAGCTGCTCGTCGAGGCGGTCTTCCACCTGCAGCAGGCTGGCCGCCACGCTGAGCAGGTCGTCCTCGGCCTCGGCGCGATCCTTGCCGAGCAGCCCCTGGAGCCGGCCCGCCTCGCCCCGGACCTGCTCGCGGATGTCGCCGAGGCCGAGCACGCCGAGGGTGTCGCCGATCTTGCCCAGCATGGCGAACTGGTTCTCCAGCACCTCGGTGGGAATGGCGCCGGTGCGGGCGTGCAGGTCGAGCGCGTCCTTGACCTTGGCGAGGTCCTCGCGGATGGCGTCCGCGACGGTGTGCATCAGCTCGACGCTGGGTGCGCCCAGGGTGTCGCCCGCCTGCGCCGCATCCGGCTGCTCGGGCAACAGGTCGCCCAGGCTGAAGGTCTCGCGGATGGCGCTGACCCGGCTGCCGCGGGTGGTCGAGCGGGCCACGTAGAACAGCAGAGCGTTGAGCAGGTCGAGCGACGGCTCGGCGGCCATGGCGGCCTCGCCCTCCTCGATCATCCGCCGCACCTGGCGGTCGACCTGGCCGAGCAGGCGCTTCACCGAGGCGCTCGCCGGCAGGCCGCCCTGCCGCAGCGCCTCGACCACGCCGCTCAGCACCCACCACAGCTGGTGGACCCGCGGCTCGGTCGCCGCGCGCTCGAGACTGGCGGCCACGTCGGCGATCACGGCCAGGCTGCTGTCCGGGCGCTCGCCCCGGATCCACGACAGCAGGGCCGCCTGGTAGCGCGGCCGCAGCTTCCGCGCCAGGATCACGCTGTCCTCGCCCGACGGCTCGTGGGCGAGGCGGCCGGTCGGCAGCGCCTGGTCGCCGGCAAGGTTCAGGAGCAGCAAGGTGTTCTCGGACAGCAGCGCGGAGCCGCGGGCGGCGCGGAGGTCGTTCAGCAGCGGCAGCAGCACCAGCGGGACGTCGCGGCCGCCGCTGACCACGCGCTCGAGGTACGGCGGCAGCTGCACGACGGCGCGGGACAGGGCATCCAGCGCCTCCGGCGGCGGCTCGCCCGCGGCGACGTTGCGCTCCAGGTGCTCGGCCAGGTGCTCCATTTCCTCGGCCAGCAGGGAGGCGCCGTAGACCTCGGCGATCCGCAGCGCCCCGTGCGCCTGGTGCAGCAGCGCGGTGCAGCGCCCGATGATTTCCGCATCGGTCGGCCGGTCGACGAACTCCTCCAGCGCGATGCGCACGTCGTTCATCGCGTTGGTGACCTCGGCAGTCACCCAGAGCAGGCGTGGAGAGGCGCTTGCGCTCACTGCGGGGGCGGCTCCGGGAGCCTGAAACCGGTCACGGAGTCACGCAGCTGGGTGGCCAGGTCGGCGAGCTTGCCGATCGACTGCGAGGTCGCGCCGGTGGCGTCGGCGCTCTGCTCGCTGATCTCGCGCAGCACGTTCATGTTGCGGGTGATGTCGGTCGAGGCCGTCGCCTGGTCGCGCGCCGAGCGCGAGATGTTCTGGACCAGGGTGGCGATCTGGTTGGAGACGCTCTCGATCTCGTCCAGCGCCGCGCCCGCGTTCTCGGCCAGCAGCGCGCCGCCGACCACGTCGGTGGTGCTGCGTTCCATCGAGGTCACGGCCTCGTTGGTGTCGGACTGGATGGTCTTCACCAGCACCTCGATCTGGCGCGTCGCGTTGGCGGCGCGTTCCGACAGGCGCTGGACCTCGTCGGCCACCACGGCGAAGCCGCGGCCCGACTCGCCGGCCATGGAAGCCTGGATGGAGGCGTTCAGCGCGAGGATGTTGGTCTGCTCGGCGATGTCGTTGATCAGCTCGATGATGTTGCCGATCTCCTGGCTGCTCTCGCCGAGGCGCTTGATGCGCTTGGACGTGTCCTGGATGGTCTCGCGGATGGTGTTCATGCCCTGGATCGTGCGCCGCACCGCATGGCCGCCCTTGTGGGCGACGTCCACCGAGTGCCGGGCCACGTCGGCCGCGCGCTCGGCGTCGCCGGAGACCGCCTCGATGGAAGCCGCCATGCGGGCGATGGACTCGGTCGCGTCGTTGACCTGGCGCAGCTGGGTGTCGCTGGATTCCGACATGTGGGTGGCGGTCGCCTGGGTCTGGCGGGCCGCGGCATCGACCTTGATGGCGCTCTGGTTGACGGTCTCGACCAGCTCCCGCAGGGCCTCGATGGCGTAGTTGATCGAGTCGGCGATGGCGCCGGTGATGTCCTCGGTCACCGAGGCCTGCACCGTCAGGTCGCCGTCGGCCAGCGTGCCGAGCTCGTCCAGCAGGCGCAGGATGGCAGCCTGGTTGCGCTCGTTCTGGCGTGTCTGCTCGGCGGCGCGGCGGCGCAACTCCTCGCCGCGGAACAGGCCGACCGTGAGGACCAGCGCCAGGACCAGCGCGCCCGCCGCGAGCCACAGGGGCCACGCCGCCTCGCCCGCGATGGCCGCGTCCGGTGGCAGGCCGCGCCAGATCATCACCGCCGCAGCGAGTACCACCGCGACCAGCACGAGTCCCAGTACCGGCAACAGGGCCATGCCCCGTGAATGCTGTCTCATATGTCTTTCCGTTATGGAAGCCATGGCCGCGGCACCTCAGTCGTCACGCGCCGCATGCAGGAAACTCGGGCTCTCGGCCAGCGTCTGCAGGCTGAACACCGGCCACGCGTCGTCACCGTTGCCGAAGGCGCCGGCCAGGTAGCGGCGGCAGCGCAGTTCCCCCTCGGGCGGCGCCGCGCTGCGCTCGGCGTCGGCGAAGCGGCGGAAGCCGTAGACCTCGTCTACCAGCAACCCGGAAGGCAGGTCGCGGTGGTTCAGCACCACCACCCGGGTGTCGCGGCCGGGGCGCGTGGCACCGCCGCCGAGAAAATTCTTCAGGTCGATCACCGTCAGCAGCTGGCCGCGCAAGCTGGCGATCCCCGCCACCCAGGGCCGCGCGCCGGGCACCCGCGCCAGCGCCGACGGGCAGACGACGATCTCGCGCACCTCGTCGCGCGGCGCCACGAAACGCTCGCTGCCCAGGCGAAAGCCGATGCCGACCCATTCGCGCGACTCGTCCGCGCTCTCGCTGGCCGCCGCGCGCGCCAGGGCCCGCCGCTCCATCTCGCAGAGCAGGGCCCAGGGATCGTCACGCAGTGCTGCCAGCGGCGCGTCAGTCATCGCCGCCCGCATCGCCCGCCTCGGGCTGCTCGAGGGCGGCGCGGACCTTCTCCACCAGCTGGGTCTCGGACACCGGCTTGACCAGGTAGTCCCTGGCGCCCTGCCGCATGCCCCAGATCCGGTCGGTCTCCAGGCCCTTGGTGGTCACCATCACCACCGGGATGTCGGCCGTGTCGGGCGCGCGGGCCAGCTCGCGGGTGGCCTGGAAGCCGTTCATGCCCGGCATCACCACGTCCATCAGCACCACGTCGGGCTTCAGGCTGCGCGCCTTGTCGATGCCCTCGCGGCCGTCGGACGCGGCCTCGATGTCGAAGCCGTGCTTCTTCAGGTAACCCCCGAGCACGTGCACCTCGGTCGGGGAATCGTCCACGATGAGTACCAGTGCCATGTCGCTCCTCCGCCTGCCGGGCCGCTCAGGACTTGACGTGCGAGCCGATCGCCGACAGCAGCTCGTCGCGCGTGAAGGGCTTGGTCAGGTATTGCTCCGAGCCGACGATCCGCCCGCGGGCGCGGTCGAACAGGCCGTCCTTGCTGGACAGCATGATCACCGGCGTCGTCTGGAATACCTTGTTGTGCTTGATCAGGGCGCAGGTCTGGTAGCCGTCCAGCCGCGGCATCATGATGTCGACGAAAATGATGTCGGGATGATGGTCGGCGACTTTCGACAGGGCGTCGAAACCGTCGACGGCCGTGTAGACCTCGCACCCTTCCTTGGTCAACAGCGTCTCGGCAGTCCGGCGGATGGTCTTGCTGTCATCGACCACCAGCACCTTCAGCCCCGCGAGGCTGCGCGACTCGTCTGCGTCCACCGTAAATCTCCGCATGAAGTCCCGGATTTTTAACATATTGAGAGGAGGCCCGCCATGCGCCGGCGGGCATTCCGCTTGCTATAGTTCCCGGCTGTGAGCAGGAGCGAGCCATGAGCAAAGCGCAGATCCGCCTCGGCGTGGTGATGGACCCCATCGAGCGCATCAAGCCCGTGAAGGACACCACCCTCGCCATGCTGCTGGAGGCCCAGCGGCGCGGCTATGCGCTGGAGTACATGACCCAGGGCGACCTGTGGGTGCTGGAGGGCCGCCTGGGCGCCCGCATGCGCTCGCTGGAGGTGCGCGACGACCCGGAGTGCTGGTACGCGCTGGGCGGGATCCGCGAAGCCGACCCGGGCGAGCTCGACGTCATCCTGATGCGCAAGGACCCGCCCTTCGACATGGAGTACATCTACACCACCTTCCTGCTCGAGCGCGCCGAGGAGCACGGCGTGCTGGTGGTGAACAAGCCGGCCGCGCTGCGCGACGTCAGCGAGAAGGCCTACACCATGTGGTTCCCCGAGTTCACGCCGACGACCATGGTGACGCGCTCGATGGCCGACATGCGGCGCTTCGTCGAGCGCTACGGGGCAGCCGTGGTCAAGCCGCTGGACGGGATGGGCGGGCGCTCGATCTTCGTGCTGAAGCCCGGCGACGCCAACATGGGCGTGATCCTGGAAACGCTGACGGCGCACGACACCCGCTTCGCCATGATCCAGCGCTACATCCCGGAAATCGTCGAGGGCGGCGACCGGCGCATCCTGCTGGTCGACGGCGTGCC
>JASFEC010000142.1:0-6532 GCA_050125045.1 Gammaproteobacteria bacterium
CGCCTCCACCTGGGCCATCTCCACGCGGCTCAGGCCCAGGCCGGCCGCAACACGCCACAGCGCCTCTCGCGTGGCCGGGCGCAACTGCCCATCGGCCAGCGCTGCCTCCATCTGGATCTCCAGGAACGCCCGCCGCAGTGTGCGGCGGCCGCCGAGCGCATCGCGCAGGCGCGCCAGGGTCGCCTCGAGCGGAAAGTCGGGTGCCTTGCCGCCGTTGTAGAGGCCGATCGCTATGCGGACCTGGTCCGGATTGAGGCGCATCCGGCCCATGATCCCGCGGGCGGCCCGGATCTCGGCTTCGCTCACGCGGCCGTCCGCCTTGGCGATGTGGCCCATCACGCTGAACGTGGACTCGAAGAACAGCCGGCCCACGGCCCCGGAATCGAGCCGCGGCGCGCCCCCGCTGCGCTCCAGGCCGCGATCGAACTGGTGGCCCAGGAAGAGGCCCACGGCGGCACCCACCGGACCGGCCAGCGAGCCGATCACCGTGCCGGCGACCTTGCCGGCCCATCTCATCGGGCAGAGCCCCGGCCCTTGGTGCGGGCCGGCGTCATTTGACGGGCGCGGCGAGCCGCTGTGAGAATTCGGAAATTCACGGCCTGGGCCTCCACGGGAGCCACCATGTTAGCAGCAGCAGCCTCCGTCGCCAGCCGGAACGCGCCGATCGGGGCCGGGAATATTTCGCCGTGAGCACCCTCTTCGAGTCCGCCCTTCCCGGGCTGGAACTGCTGCATCGGGGCAAGGTGCGCGACGTCTACGCGGTCGACCGGGAGACACTGCTGCTGGTGGCCACTGACCGGCTCTCGGCCTTCGATGTCGTGCTGCCCGACCCGATCCCCCGCAAGGGCGAGATCCTTACGCAGATGGCCCGCTTCTGGTTCGGGCGCACCCGCCAGCTGGTGCCGAACCATCTCCTCGAACGCCCGCTGGACTCCGTGCTGCCCGCAGGCGTTCCCGGTGACGACTATCGGCTGCGCAGCGCGGTGACGCGCCGGCTGCGCCCGCTGCCTATCGAGGCCGTGGCGCGCGGTTACCTGATCGGTTCCGGCTGGAAGGACTACGAGGCCTCGGGCACAGTCTGCGGCATTTCGCTGCCCGCCGGCCTGCGCCAGGCGGACCCGCTCCCCGAACCGCTGTTCACGCCCGCAACCAAGGCGGCCGCGGGTGAGCACGATGAGAACATCAGCTTTGACCGTGTCGTGGAGCTGGTCGGCGCGCCGCTGGCAGAGCGCGTCCGGGACCTCACCCTGCGCATCTATCGCGACGCCGCCGCGTATGCGCTCGAGCGCGACATCATCATCGCGGACACCAAGTTCGAGTTCGGCCTCGATGCCGATGGTGAGCTCTACCTGATCGACGAGGTGCTGACGCCCGATTCCTCCCGCTTCTGGCCGGCGGACCAGTGGGCGCCGGGGTCCAGCCCGCCGAGCTTCGACAAGCAGTTCGTGCGGGATTACCTCGAGACCCTGGCCTGGAACAAGCAGGCGCCGGGCCCCAAGCTGCCGGCGGAGATCATCGAGCGCACCGCGGCCAAGTACCGCGAGGCCTATCGCCGCCTCACCGGTGACACGAGCCTGTTCCCGGCATGATCGAGACCCTGCGCCAGCGAGTCGACGAACTTTTGTGGGGACGGCCGGCGACCGGCATGCCGCCACCGCAGCGACTGCTGACGTGGCCGGCGCGTTTCGTCTACGCCGTGGCCAGGGACCTGTCGCAGGGCCAGCTGACGTTGCGGGCGATGAGCCTGGTCTATACGACCCTGCTGTCGATCGTGCCGTTGCTCGCCTTCAGCTTTTCGGTGCTCAAGGGCTTCGGCGTGCACCGGCAGATCGAGCCGCTGCTGTACGAGTTCCTCGCCCCGCTCGGTGAGAAAGGCGCCGAGATCACCAGCCAGATGATCGGCTTTGTCGAGAACGTGCGCGGGAGCGTGCTGGGCGGGATCGGCCTCGCCCTGCTGGTCTTCACCGTGATCTCGATGATCCAGAAGGTCGAGGACACCTTCAATCACATCTGGCAGGTGCAGAAATCACGGAGTTTCGCGCGCCGCTTCAGCGACTACCTGAGCGTCATCCTGGTGGGGCCGATCCTGATGGTGACCGCCATGGGGCTTCTCGCGACCGTCAACTCCAGCGCGGCGATGCAGGCGATTACCGCCGTCGAGCCCCTGGGCTCGATCGTCGCCGGCATCGGTCGGCTGGCGCCGCTGGCGCTGGTGGTCGCGGTATTCACCTTCGTCTACGCCTTCGTGCCGAACACACGAGTCCAACTCCGCGCCGCGCTGGTGGGCGCCGTCGTGGCCGGCACCGCATGGACGCTCGGCGGCTCGCTGTTCGCCTCCATCGTGGTCGGCTCGACGCGCTACGCGGCCATCTACTCCAGCTTCGCCATCGCGATCATCGCGCTGCTCTGGCTCTACCTCTCGTGGCTGATCCTGCTGCTCGGCGCCCAGGTGGCTTTCTACGTCCAGCAGCCCGGCCGGCTGCGCTACGGGCAGGAGCGGCTCAAGCTCTCGATCACCGAAATCGAGAGCCTCGCGCTCGGCATCATGCAGCAGGTGGGGCGCGGCTTCCGGGAGGGATCCCGCCCCGGCTTTGCGCAGCTCGCCGGCGAGCTGCGGTGCCCGGCGCGGGCGCTGGAGGAGATCACGGACCCGCTGGAGGCCGCCGGCCTGCTCGTGCGTACCGAGGACGACACCTTCTTGCCCGGGCGGGAGCCGGACCAAATCGCCGTGGCGGACATCCTCGCCGCGGTGCGCAGCGGGAAGGGGGGGCAGGACCGTCCCCTGGCGCCGGTGCTGCAGGAAGCGCGGGCGGCCGAGTCCCGGCACCTGGCCGGACGACACCTCGGCGACCTGCTCTGAGCTCCGGCGCGGTCAGTCGCCCGCCACGGTCATGCGACCGACCAGGAGCGAGCCCGACTGGATCACGCCGCGCCGGTCGACGTCCGAGCCGACCGCCTGGATGTCGAGATAGAGCTCCCTGAGGTTGCCGGCGATCGTGACTTCCTGGACCGGGTGCACGATCTCGCCGCCCTCGACCCAGAAGCCGCTCGCGCCGCGCGAGTAGTCGCCCGTGACGCCGTTCACGCCCTGCCCCATCAGCTCCGTGACGACCAGGCCGCGATTCATCTCGCTCACCAGCGCCGTGAAGTCTTGTCCATCGCCACGCATGACGAGGTTATGCACGCCACCGGCGTTACCGGTCGTCTGCAGTCCCAGGCGGCGGGCCGAGTACGTGGACAGCACATAGTCCTGCAGCACGCCGCCCTCCACCAGGGCCCGGTCGTGTGTGGCCACGCCCTCGGCATCAAAGGGCGCAGAACCCATCGCGCGCGGCATGTGCGGCCGCTCGTCGATACTGAACCAGTCGGGCAGGACCTGTGTGCCGGCGGCGCCGAGCAGGAAGCTCGCCTTGCGGTACTGGGCGCCGCCCTTGACGGCGCCGACCAGATGCCCGACAAAGCCGCGGGCCAGCTCTGGCACGAACAACACCGGCACCGTGCGCGTCGAGAGCTTGCGGGCGCCGAGCCGCCGCAGGGTACGCTCGGCGGCCCTCCGCCCCACCGCTGCCGGCGACTCGAGATCGGACGCGCGCCGGGACACGGTGTACCAGTAATCCCGCTGCATCTGGTCGCCCTTGCCGGCGATGAGCGCGCAGCTCAGGCTGTGGCTGGTGCTGGCGTAGCCGCCGGTGAAGCCGTGCGTGTTGGCGTACACGCGCAGTCCGCGATGGGTCGAGAGCGCGCCGCCCTCGGTGTTGGTGATGCGCTCGTCAGAGTCCAGGCCCGCTGCCTCGCATTCGCGCGCCAGCGCCACCGCCTGGTCGGGCTCGAGCTGCCATGGATGGTCGAGATCCAGATCGGGCGGATCGCTTGCCATGCGCTCGGGGTCGGGCAGTCCGGCGCACGGATCCTCAGCCGTGTAGCGGGCAATGGTGCAGGCCTTCGCCACCGTTTCCTCGATCGCCGCCGGCGCCAGGTCGGAGGTGCTGGCCGAGCCCTTGCGGGCGCCGAAATAGACCGAGACGCCAAAGCCCCGGTCGCGCTGGTGCTCCAGCGTCTCCACCTCGCCCTTGCGCACGGTGACGGAGAGCCCGGCGGCGAGGCTGGCGCTGACCTCGGCGCCCGAAGCGCCGAGGCGGCGGGCGCGTGCCAGCGCGTCCTCCGCCAGGGTTTCCAGCCGGGCACGGGCCGCGCCCAGGTCGCTCAGGTCGGTCGATGACATTGCTTCTTCCATGGTGCGGGGCAGTGCCGCGAGAAGCGCCGCAGTGTAGCAAACCGCATGCTATGATCGCGGCCCGCTCCGGGGGACGAGAAACTGAACCAGGCGCACACCGCAATGCTGGATGTCGACTGGGTGCGGGGCCAGTTCCCTGCGCTCGCCGGCGAGTGGGCGCTGATGGACAACGCGGGCGGCGCCGCGACCCTGGCTGCAGTGGCCGACCGGACCGCGGCGTACCTGCGACGCTGGCCCGTGCAGCTGGGGGCGAGCTATGGCCCGTCGGCCGAGGCCGGCGCGCGCCAGGCGGAAGCCCGCGCGGCGCTGGCGGGGTTGTTCGGTCGCGGCGGCGGCAATGCGCTGCCGCCAGAGCAGGTCGCCATGGGCGCCTCCACCACGTCCCTGCTCTCCCGGCTCGCCCGCGCCCTGCTGCCGACGCTGGCACCGGGCGACGAGATCATCGTCAGCGACGCCGACCACGAGGCCAACATCGGGCCCTGGCTGCGCCTGCAGGCGCACGGGCTCAGGATCCGCTGGTGGCGCACCCGGCCCGGCACCATGCGCCTCGAGACCGAGGATCTCGATGAACTGATCACCCCTCGCACGCGCCTGTTGTGCTTCACCCATGCCTCCAACCTGCTCGGCAGCGCCATGGACCTCGGCCCGGTGGTTTCGCGCGCCCGGGATGCCGGCGTCCGCTGCTGCGTCGACGGGGTGGCGTACGCACCGCATCGGGCCCTGGCCTTGTCGAAATGGGGCGTGGACTGGTACGCCTTCAGTCTCTACAAGGTGTTCGGCCCGCACTGTGCGCTGCTGGGGTGCTCGGCCGAGGGCGCCGCGCTGCTGGCCAACCTCAACCACGAGTGGATGACCGACCCGCCGCCGGCGACGCGGCTGGAGCCCGGCGCCTGGCCGTACGAGCTGGCCTGGGGCGCGGCGGCCGTGCCCGCTTACCTCGACGAACTCGCCGCGCGTCACGGGCGCCCCGCCTTCGAGGTGATCGCGGCGCACGAGCACGACCTGGTGCGGCGCATCCTGGAATGGCTTGCGGCCCGGCCCGACATCCGGATCATCGGTTCGCCCGAGGCCGGCGCCGATCGACTGCCCACGGTGTCTTTCGTCTCCGCAGCGCGCGACCCCGAGGCTATCGTGCGCCAGGTGGACCGGGCCCACGTCGGCATCCGCCATGGTCACTTCTACGCGCCGCGCCTGGTGGAGGCCCTGGGACTGGAGCGCAGCAAGGGCGTGGTGCGCATCTCCCTCGCCCACTACAACACCGTGACCGAAGTCGAGCGGCTGCTCGCGGCCCTGGAGCAGGCGCTGTGAGCGACGCGGAGGGCCCGAGCAAGAGCCGCCGCAAGCGCGAGGCCGAGACCCTCCAGGCGCTCGGGGAGACCCTGGCTGCCTACCCGCGCGCGGACCTTGCGCCCCTGAACCTGCCCGAGCGCCTGCTGCAGGCCTTCGAGGAACTGGGCCGTATCCGCTCGCACGAGGCGCGCCGCCGGCAATGCCAGTTCATCGGCCGGCTGATGCGGGACGTCGACCCGGCGCCACTGCAGGCCTTCATCGAGGCACGCGCCCGGCCCAGCCGCCTGGCCGCCCGGCAGTTCAAGGAGACGGAGCGGTGGCGCGACCGCATGCTGGACGGCGGTGTCGTCGTGCTGCAGGAGTTTCTCGCCGCCCATCCGGCCGCCTCCCGGGTCGAGGCGGAGGCCCTCGGGGACACATTGGCCGCGGCGCGCGCCGGCCGCAGCGGCGCGGCGCGGCGCCTGTTCCGCGAGCTCAAGACCGTGCTAGAGCGCGGCGGGGACCGGGACGGCTCGCCTGCGGGTGAGGCGCTGCTAGAATAGCGCGATGAACACGCTGGTCGGCATCATCATGGGATCGCGTTCCGACTGGAGCACGATGGAGCACGCGGCCCGGACGCTCGAGCTGCTCGGCGTCCCGCACGAGACCCGCGTGGTCTCCGCGCACCGCACCCCGGACCTGTTGTTCGAGTACTGCGAACAGGCGCGCGGTCGCGGCCTGGAAGTGATCATCGCCGGCGCGGGTGGCGCCGCTCACCTGCCGGGCATGGCCGCGGCCAAGACGAGCCTGCCCGTGCTCGGCGTGCCGGTGCAATCCAAGTCGCTCAACGGCCTGGATTCCCTGCTTTCGATCGTGCAGATGCCCGCCGGCGTGCCAGTGGGCACGCTCGCGATCGGCCGGGCCGGCGCCGTCAATGCGGCGCTGCTGGCCGCGGCCATCGTGAGCGCCGGGCGCCCGGAAATTCTCGCGGCGCTGGAAGACCACCGCGCCGACCAGACGCGCAAGGTC
>JASFEC010000143.1:0-6496 GCA_050125045.1 Gammaproteobacteria bacterium
GTTGTTGACCACGACGCCCAGCAGGATCAGGAAGCCGAGCATGGTGATCATGTCGAAGGGCTGGTGCACGGCCGGCAGGCCGAGCGCCGGCAGCAGTGACCCGATGCCGTTGAGCAGCGCGAGGCCCCCGATCCCGCCGGCGATGCCCAGCGGCACCGAGGTCAGGATCACCAGTGGCCAGCCCCAGTGGCGGAAGATCGCGACCAGCACCAGCAGGCACAGCACGATCGAGACCACGTAATTGTCGGCCAGCGCCGCGCGGGTCTCCATCAGCTGGTCGGACGCGCCGGAGATATCGATGCTGACGTCCGGCGGCAGGCGGCCCTCGCGCCGCAGCCAGTCCACCACTTCGGTCTGTACTTCCCCCAGCGCCGTCTCCAGCGGCACCGAGCGCGGCGGGATGATGTTCAGGGTGACCGCACGGCGGCCGTTGAGCCGCCGGATGGAGTCCGTGTTCACAGTCTCCACGACGTCGGCTACCGCGGACAGCGGCACGACCCCGGCATTGGGGGCGTAAATGGGCAGGTCCTCCAGCCGCGACAGCTGCTGTTCGCTGCCCGCCTGGCTGAACAGGAAGATGTCGATCTTGTCGTCGCCCCGGAAATACTCATCGACGAAGGCGCCGTCCGTCAGCGCGGCCACGGAAAAACCCAGCTGCCGGGCGTCCAGGCCCATCTCGGCCGCCCGTTCCCAGCGTGGGCGAATCTCGACCAGCGGCTGGTCGAGCGACAGCGAAGAGGGCGAAGAGCCGATACGCGGATTGTCGAATACCGCCCGCGCCCGGTCGTAGGCCAGCTGAGCGACCTGGTAAATCTCGGCCAGGTCGCGCCCGGTGATGTCCAGGTTCACGCTGCGCGTGCCGCCGTCGTTGCTCGAAATGATCGACCCCCGGCTTGAGAATGCGCGCATGCCGGGATAGCTGCGGAAGTGCTCGTCCAGCACGTTCATGAGCGCATCGATCTGGCCCGGATCGACGGTCTCGGCCAGCACCCGGAGGTTGTCGGTGCCGACGGACAGGCTGATGTACTTCAGGGCGGGCACCGGCGCCTCGCCACTCGCGAATCGCTCGGGATCGTCGCCGATGAAGGGAAGCAGGTAGTCCTCGACCTGCTCGGCCACGCCCCGCATCTCGCTGAGGTTGTAGCCCGGCGGCGCCAGCATCCGGGCAAAGGTCTTCGGCTCCTCGCCCTCCGGCAGGTACTCCGCCGGCGGAGTCAGCCACAGGATGATGGCCAGCACGCCGCCGACGGTGGCCGCCAGCACCGTCGTGCGCCGGCCCCCGGTCGCGATGAGCCGGCCGATGCCGGCGACCAGCCGGTCACGCAGCGCCTGCCCGGCGGCCACCGGCGAGGACCGGACGCCGAAATCCAGGCGGGCGCTCAGGCTCGGCACCACCGAGACGGCGACCAGCATGCTGGCCAGGATGGAGGCCGAGATGGCGATGGCGACATCGGAGTAGAGCTGCCCTGCCTCCTGCTGGATGAAGAAGATCGGGGCGAACACCAGCACGGTGGTCATGGTAGAGGCCAGCACCGCCGGCCAGACCTGCCTGACGCCTTCCAGCGCCGCCGTGCGCCGCTCGATCCCCTGGCGCCGGCGCCGCTCGATGGCTTCCAGCACGACGATGCTGTTGTCCAGGGTCATGCCGATGGCAAAGGCGATACCGGCGAGCGAGATCACGTTGATGGTACGGCCGGTCATCAGGAGGCCGAGGAAGGCGGCAATCGTGCAGATCGGGATCCCGACGATGCCGACCAGCGTGGCGCGCGCCGAGCGCAGGAAGGCGAACATGACCAGCGCGGCGAGCAGGGCGCCGAGCGCCAGGTTCTGCCAGACGTTGGCGATCGAGGCCTCGACGTAGCGCACGTCGTCGCTGGTCAGGTTCATCACCATGCCCGCCGGCTCCAGCACCTGCTGGTTGATCTCGGCCACGACTGGCAGCAGCGCCGTCTTGATGTCGATCACGTTGGAGCCGGGCTCCCGGTCGACGGCGATCGTCATGGTCGGGCGGCCGTCGGACGAGGAGAGCCGCCGCAGCTCGTAGTGGGAGAGTTCGACCTCGGCGACGTCGCGCAGCCGAATCAGGCTCTCGCCGCGCTGCGCGACGATCAGGTCCTCCAGTTCCTCGAGATCGTTGAAGCGGCCAATGGTGCGCAGCAGGTAGCGTCGTTTGCCGAGCTCCAGGTCGCCGCCCGAGGCGTCGCGGTTGCGCGCGCGCACGGCATCGCGAATCTCGTCCAGAGTGATGCCGCGCTCCGCGAGGGCGGCGGGGTCGACGAGGATCCGGACCTGCCGGTCGGCGCCGCCCCAGATGTTGATCCGGGACACGCCCTCGACGCGCTCCATGCGCGGCCGCACGTTCTCGTCGATGAAGTCGTACATCAGCTTCATGTCGAGATCGAAGGGATTGCCCTCCAGCGGAGCGATGCGGAAGAACATGAAGGAGTTCTGCGAGAAGGAGCTCGCTTCCAGGCGCGGCTCGTCGACGTTCTCCGGATAGGCTGGCACCTGGCTGAGGGCGTTGTTGACGCGGATCAGCGCCTCGTTGATGTCGGTGCCGAACGGGAACTCCAGCTCGATCTGGGCACTGCCGTCGCCTGCGCGGGAGATCATGCGCTTGAGATTGGGCAGGGTGCGCAGGTACTGCTCCTGCTCGACCAGGATCTCTTTCTCGACGTCCTGCGGCGTGGCGCCCGGCCAGCGCGTGTCGACGCCGATCACACGCACCTCGAGATCGGGGATCATCTGCACCGGAATGCGCAGCGCCGCGAGGATGCCCAGGACGCAGACGATGAGCACGACCACGGCGACGATGGTGCCGTGGCGCACCATGCCCGAGAACATCAGGCTGCCTCCTGCGGGCGGTTCATGGGGCCTCGGCGATAGTGACGCGCTCGCCCTCTGCCAGGCCCTCGTTGCCGCGGATCACCACGCCCGCGCCGGCCGGCAATTCTCCCGCCAGCTCGGCCCGCTCCCCGGCAAGCCGGAGCAGCCGGACCTGGTGCTCGTGCGCAACCCAGCCGCCGTCCGCGGCCATGATCACCCAAACCGTGGCGGAGCCGTCGGGATAACGGGTGATCGCGTCCCGCGGTACGCTGGTGACGGCGCCGTCGCCCGACAGCTCGAGCTCCACTCGCGCCGACATGCCCGGGATGAGCCGGCCGGACTCGTCGTGGACCCGCAGCCGCAGCAGGAAAGTGCGGGCGGCCGGATCGTTCACGGGCACCCGGGCGTGGAGCTGCGCATCCAGCTGCTGGCCGGGCAGGGCGTCGGCGTAGGCGGCCAGCTGAAGATCAGGTCCGAGGCGGCTCCAGAACTGCTGGGGGACACGCACGTCGAGCCAGAGATCGTCGACGGTCACCAGTTCGACCACGGGGCTCCCGGTGCCGACCCATTCGCCCGCGTCCGCCAGGCGGCGGCTGACGACCCCGCCGAAGGGGGCGCGGATGACATGCTGCGCAACCCGCTCGCTGGCGAGGTCGAGTTCGCTGCGGGCCCGGTCCACGGCAGCTGCCGCAAGCCGCAGCGCGGCCTCCCTGGCCTGGACCTCGCTCTCCGGCAGCACCCGCCGCTCCAGCAGCCGGCGCCCCTCGTCCCGCAGCCGTTCCGCCTCGGCGAGAGCGGTCCGCGCTTCCTCTACCACGGCGCGGGCCCTGGCCTGCTCCAGCCTCGCGGTGCGGGCATCGAGTTCCACCAGCACATCGCCGGCCGCCACGGCATCTCCCGCATCGACCCGCATGGCGGCGACGACGCCCGCCACCTGGGGCGAAATGGCAGCCGCCTGCTGCGGCGTCAGGTTGCCGCTCAGCGAGAGCGTCTGGGTGGCCGGGCCGACGGTGGGCGCAGCGACGACGACGGGAGTCGCGCCGGCTCCTGCGAGCGGCAGCAGCCCAAGTAAGAAGCCGGCAACCAGGCTGAGCAGTCGGGGTGACAAGGCATTTCCTCCGGCCAGCGCTTCGGCCGGGCCAAGCAGACAGATTCGGCTAAGGTACGCTTGCGACGTGCGCCCTTCAACGCATCGGGGCGAGGAACTCCTCGACCACGGCGAGGGTTTCCTCCGGCGCTTCCTCGTGCGGCACGTGCCCGAGCCGGTCGAACACGACCAGCCGGCTGCCGGCGATATCGCTGGCAAAGCGGCTGGCGCTTTCGGGCGGGATCAGACGGTCGCGCCCGCCCCAGAGGATCAGCGTCGGCTGGGTCAGCGTCCGGATGCGCGCGGCGCGTTCCTTCGTGGGCATCACGTGCGCGAAGCGCAGCCCGAGGGCGCGGCGGTTGCCCTCGCGCAGGGCGAGCTCGTAGTAGCGGTCCACCAGAGCGTCGTCCACCCGCGCCGGGTCGCCGTAGACATTGCGCAGGCTGGCGCGGATGACATGGCGCGGCAGGAGCCGCTCGATCAGCGGCTGCAGGGCCGGGAAACGGGCCAGCTGGAAGGCCAGCGGGATCGACTCGGGACGGAAGGGATAGCCGGCGGCGTCCACCAGCACCAGCGCGGCAACCCTCTCGGGCATGGCCGCTGCAAACTCCCAGGCCACCTGGCCGCCGAAGGAGTTGCCTGCGATCACCACCTGGTCCAGCTGCAGCGCGTCGAGCAGCGCCGCGATGAACTCGAGGTAGCGCTCGATGCCGTAGTCGTCGTGCGGGAACGGGCCGGTCAGCCCGAAGCCCGGCAGGTCGACGCGAATGACGCGCTCCCGCCCCGCCAGTCCCGCCACCCAGCCGTCCCACGTGTGCAGGCTGGCGGACGTGCCATGCAGCAAGAGCACGGGCACCGGGTCGTCCGCCGGCCCCTCGTCGCGCAGGTGGACCTGCATGCCCTGCAGCGGCCGAAACTCCGAGGGAGATCCGGCCCAGCGCGCCGCCAGCTCCTCGACGGGGCGGTCCGGTGCCCACGCGGCGGCGAGCGCCACCAGCAGGGTGGCCAGGCCGATGAACAGCAGCGCGAAAAGCAGTCGCCCCAGGCTCATCGGCAGGTACTCAGTCAGGCTGGAAAACGCTGCCGTCGATCACGACCTGCAGCGTCTTGAGCGTCAGGCCGGCGATGACGAGCGTGGCGAGGACCAGCGCGGCCCAAGACACGAGCTGGAAAAAGGCGCCGCCGGTGTGGGTGTAGTACACCTGTGCGGCAATCGCGAAGGCGGCCAGCGGAAACGAATACGCCCACCAGGACAGGAAGAACGCGCTGCCGGTGAAGCGGCGAAACTGCGCCAGCAGCAGGATCACCAGGAACGCGGCAGTAAAGAACAGCACCCGGGCGAAGTCGTTCAGCTCGCCGCCGTTGAGCTGCAGGTAGGCCAGGAAGCCGACCGAGGGCGGCGCGATCATGATGAACATCGTCGGCAACAGGCGGGCCGGGAGCGGCTCGTGGAAGATGAAGCGGTTGAACATCAGTACCTTGAGGACCAGCCAGAACACCAGGCCGATGGAGAAGAAGAACCAGCCGGCTTCGGCATAGCCCAGCGGCACCGCCGCGATGGGCACCAGGATGTTGCCGACCACGGGGATGAACCAGGCCGGCGTGCTGTGGTGGATGTTGAAGTGCGGCTGGTAGATCCACTGCGTCAGCACATAGAGCGTGAGCAGCAGGTGCAGCGGCGCGCCCACCAGCCACAGCCCGCGGGCGAGCGGCACCGAGAAGCTCAGGGCGATCATGGCCAGCAGCACCAGGCTGATGGAGAACGCCGGAAAGAAGCTCAGCTTGATCGGGTGGTGCAGCTCTTCCCGCACTGCTTCGCGGTGGCGTAGCAGCTTGACGCCGTAGACGATGACTACCGCCACGAAAACGACGGCGCTCAGCGCCGCCAGCAGCAGGCCGGCCGCACGTGGCATGGCGAGCACCTCATGGGCCCGCAGCCACGCGAGTGCCAGGCCGGCCGTGCCCATCACCGTAGCGAAGAAAGAAACATGGAAGTGACGGAGCCTGCCCTCGTTCGATGTCATCGTCGATCTCCGCGCTCAGAGCTGGTCGTACTTGCGGGCATGGCCGCGGGCCCGGTCCGCCGGGTACTTGTGCGCGTTGAGCTCGATCTTGCGGTGGGCCGCTGCCACCAGGTCGACGCCCAGCTGATCCGCCAGGCGCACGAGATAGAGCTGGACGTCCGCGAGTTCCAGTGCCACCGCCTCGAGTTCAGCTGCCTCGAGCTCGGCGCTCCGGGCTTCGGTGAGCCACTGGAAATGCTCCAGCAGCTCGCCGGTTTCCGCGGCGAGCGCCATCGCGAGGTTTTTCGGCGAGTGGAACTGGTCCCAGTCCCGCTCCGCGGCGAAGTCGGCCAGGCGGCGGCTGAGGTCCTCGAAGCTTGGGCTCGACATGGCAGTTCCGTGCAGGGTTGAGCGCTCCAATCTAGCATGGGCGCCGGGCTCGATTTAACCTTGTGGCGCATGGACTACCGCTACGCCGCAATCGCCATGGCGCCGCTGCTCGTCGTGCAGGGATTGCGCGCACGCCGCACGGCGCTGCGCCTGCCGGAGCCCCCCGGTGAGCGTGTCGGCACGGTGGGGA
>JASFEC010000144.1:0-6452 GCA_050125045.1 Gammaproteobacteria bacterium
GTAGCGCGTGACACGGAACTGGTGACAGCCCAGCACCTCGAGGCCCGGGAACAGCTCGCCCACGAAGGCGTGCATGATCGAGGAGAGGAAGACGAAATCGTCGGCCCCCGTGCCCTCGACCTCCGCCGGGATCCGGATTACGCGCGCCAGCGCGCGGGGCGCCTGCACGACGGCGAGCGGGGCCTCGCGGTCGAAGGCGTCGGTCCCGGAGGGCTCGACGATGAAGTTCAGCGCCTTGTTGAGGATGCGCGGAAACGGGTGGGCGGGATCGAGGCCGATCGGCGTCAGCACGGGCAGGACTTCCTGGCGGAAGAACTGCTTCGCCCATCGCGTCTGGGCCGCGTTCCAGTCGCCGCGCGGCAGGAAGCGCACGCCGCGGGCGGCCAGCTCCGGGCCGAGGGATTCGTTGAATACGCGGTACTGCTCGCCCACGAGCTCGCCGGCGATGCGGGCGATGCCGGCCAGGGTCTCCGCCGCGCTCATGCCGTCGCGGCGCAGGTAGGTGGCGCCGTGCTCCAGCCGGTCCTTCAGCCCGCCGACCCGGATCTCGAAGAACTTGTCGAGGCTGGTGCAGGACAGGCAGAGAAAACGCAGGCGCTCCAGCGGCGGCACCCCGGGGTCGCTGGCCAGGTCGAGGATGCGGCGGTTGAACTCGAGCGCCGACAGCTCGCGGTTGAGATACAGCTCGGGCCGCTGCAGGTCCTCCTGCCCGGGGCCGGCGTTCATGCGGGCCACACCGCGCCGAGCACCGCCGCCTGCCGGGCGCCGGTCACCGCGGGCAGGTTGCCTGGCAGCCCCGCGAGCGTGCGGGCCGCGAGCCATGCGAAGGCGGCGGCCTCCACGTGGTCCGGGTCGACGCCGTGCGCCGCGCTGCTCTCCACGGTCGTGTCCGGGAGCAGGGCCGCAAGGCGGTCGAGCAGGTGCCGGTTGTGCACGCCGCCGCCGCAGGCCACGACTCGCGCGGGGCATGGCGATAGCGCATCGGCCACGGTCCGGGCCGTGAACTCTGCCAGCGTGGCCTGGACGTCGGCCGGCGCGGGGGCGGTGTCGAGGCCGGCCAGCACGGTGTCCAGCCAGGCGGGTGTGAACTCTTCCGGCCCGGTGCTCTTGGGCGCCGCCAGTGCCAGGAAGGGATGCGCGAGCAGCCGCGCCAGCAGGGCCGCGTCGACTTGCCCGGCCGCGGCCCAGCGGCCGCCCTCGTCGAAGCGACCGTCGCGGTGGCGGCGCGCCCAGGCATCCAGCAGCGTATTGGCCGGCCCGGTATCGAAGCCCGTGACCGCACCGTCCGGCGGCAGCAGGGTCAGGTTGGCGATGCCCCCCAGGTTGAGCACGGCGCGGTGCTCGCCGGGGTCGGCGAACACCGCGGCATGAAAGGCCGGCACCAGCGGGGCGCCCTGGCCGCCGAGGGCGACGTCGCGGCGCCGGAAGTCGGCCACCACGGTGATCCCGGTGCGGCTGGCGATCACGTTGGGGTCGCCGACCTGCAGGGTGAAGGGGTGGGTCCCGCGGGGGCGGTGTCGCAGGGTCTGGCCGTGGCTGCCGATGGCCCGGACCTCGGCCGGGGGAACGCCGGCCTCGGCCAGCAGGCCCGTGGCGGCGCCGGCAAAGAGCTCGCCCATGAGCCGGTCGAGAGCTCCCAGCTCGTCCACGGCGTCAAGAGTTTCCTCGCCGGGCTCGCCCGGTACGGCGAGCCGTCGCAGCCGGCTTGCGAGGTCGACCGGCAGGTCGACGCTGCGGGCCGCGCGCACCCGGAAGTCGGCCGCGCCGGCCTCGGCCAGCACGGCATCCACGGCATCCATGGAGGTGCCGGACATCAGCCCGATATAGAAACCTGGAAGAAGTGAGGCTGCGGCGCCCAGGGCGGGGCCTTCAGTCGACCGCGGCGAGGCGCAGTGGCGCGCCCAGCTCGTCCAGCTCGGCAATGAGTGGCGCGGTGACCGCGGCAAATTCGGTCCGGCGGGCCGCCGGCACCGGGTCCGCCTCGGGCAGGTCGACGGTGCGGGGATTCTTATGCACGCCGTTGATCCGGTACTCGTAGTGCAGGTGCGGACCAGACGCTAGGCCGGTCGCGCCGACGTAGCCGATGATGTCGCCCTGCTTCACACGCCGGCCGACGCGTGAGGACGATGCGATCCGCGACATGTGGGCATACAGGGTGGTCACGTTGCCGCCGTGCTGCAGGACCACTGTCTTGCCGTAGCCGCCCTGGGTGCCGGCGGAGATCACCTTGCCGTCTCCGGCGGCCATGATCGGCGTGCCCGGCCGCGCGGCATAGTCGACGCCGCGATGCGGGCGGCGGACGCCGAGGACCGGGTGCAGCCGGTTGGGGTTGAACCTGGAGCTGACGCGCTTGAAGTCCACGGGCGCGCGCAGGAAGGCTTTCCGCATGTTGTTGCCTTCCGGGGTGTAATAGTCCGGGCGCCCGTCTTCGTCGGGGAAACGCACGGCCCGGAACGAGCGGCCCTGGTTACTGAACTCGGCGGCCACGATCTCCCCGTCCCGCACCTTCTCGCCGTCCTGCCAGATTTCCTCGTAGACGACCGAGAACCAGTCGCCGCGGCGAATCTCCAGGGCGAAGTCGATATCCCAGGCGTAGATCCCGGCCAGCCGCATGATCGTGCCGTCGGACAGGCCGGCTGCCATTCCGGCGGCATAGAAGGAGGAATCGATCCGGCCGGTGGCGCGGGCGAGTCGACGCTCGACCGGATGCTCGAGGAAGCTGACGTCGTAGTCGTCGCCGTCGAGCTTGATCACCAGGCTGCGGCCCTCGTCCAGCCGGCGAGTCAGGCCGAGCAAGGCGGGCCCGTCATGGTGGACCTGGAAGGTGTCACCGGGCTTGACGCGCTTGAGATGCGGCGCGGCTTCCTCCAGCGCCAGCAGGCGATGCAGGTCGTTTACCGACAGGTCGTGGCGGCGGAACAGGCGGTCGAGGCTGTCGCCGGAGCCGACTTCCAGCACGGTGCGCTGGCCCCGGGCGGACTGCGTGGCGTCGGCTACTGCCCTGGCCAGGGTTGCCGCGTCCGGCAGCCCGGACGAGTCGGGCGGGGCCGGCAACGGCAGCGGAGCGCTGGCGGTGGGGCCGGGGTCGCGCGACTGCATCCCTTCGGCCGGGTCGTTGGTCCACAGTGCGACCAGGCCGGCCAGCACGGCGCAAGACACGATAATGGCCACGTGGCGCCGCGAAAGCGGCTTGCCCCGGGCAGCCGCGGGGCTGGTCTTCACCTTGTAATCGTGGCGTACTCCGGTTCCCACTCGACCCACCGCGCTGCAGGCTGCAAAATTGGCGATACCCTAACGGCCGCGCGCCTCCCGGTCAATGCGCTGTTTCTCAATTAAAACAGCGACTCATCACGGAGTTTTCATGGAACCTGCCAAAGAACAGCTGGCTGAACTGCTGCGGGGCACCGAGGAGGTGCTGCTGGAGCGGGAACTGGAGGAGCGCCTCGCGGCCGGGCGGCCCCTGCGCATCAAGGCGGGCTTCGATCCGACCGCGCCCGACCTGCATCTCGGCCACACCGTGCTCATCAACAAGATGCGGCAGTTCCAGGCCTTCGGCCACGAGGTCGTGTTCCTGATCGGCGACTTCACCGGCATGATCGGGGATCCCAGCGGCAAGAACACCACGCGGCCGCCGCTGACGCCCGACGAGGTCGCGGCGAACGCCCGGACCTACGAGGCCCAGATCTTCAAGATCCTCGACCCGGAACTGACCCGGGTGGATTTCAATTCGCGCTGGATGGGCGCCATGAGCGCCGCGGACCTCATCGGGCTGGCGGCGAAGCACACCGTGGCCCGGATGCTGGAGCGGGACGACTTCAACCGGCGCTTCGCGGCAGGGCGCCCGATCTCCATCCACGAGTTCCTGTACCCGCTGGTGCAGGGCTATGACTCGGTGGAGCTCCGGGCCGACGTCGAGCTCGGCGGCACCGACCAGAAGTTCAACCTGCTGGTGGGTCGCCAGCTGCAGCAGGCCTGGGGCCAGGCGCCGCAGGTCGTGATGACCCTGCCGCTGCTCGAGGGGCTCGACGGCGTGCAGAAGATGTCCAAGTCGCTGGGCAACTACGTCGGCATCGACGAGCCGCCGGCCGTCATGTTCGGGAAGATCATGTCCGTCAGCGACGAGCTGATGTGGCGGTACTTCGAGCTGCTATCCTTCCGCCCGCTGGGAGAGATCGAGGCGCTCAAGGCCGAGGTCGCGGCGGGCCGGAACCCGATGGAGGCCAAGTTCGAGCTGGCGCGCGAGCTCACCGCCCGGTTTCACGGCGAGGAGGGCGCGCGGGCCGGCCGGCAGGATTTCGACCAGCGGATTCGGGCCGGGGCCATGCCCGAAGACCTGGAGTGCAAGGTGCTCGAGTGCGAGGGCGGCGAGATCGGCCTGGCGGCCGCGCTCACCGCGGCAGGCCTGACGGCCAGCAACTCCGAGGCGTTCCGCGAGATTCGCCAGCGCGCGGTGCGGGTCGACGGCGAGCGGGTGGAGGACACCCGCGCGACGCTTGCGGCCGGCAAGCGCTACGTGCTGGCCGTCGGCAAGCGCCGCATCGTCGAGGTCGACCTCCGTCCGGCCTGAACAAGTTCTTTTTCAACCAACAGGAGAAACCCCATGTCATATCGCAAGCTTGCAGTGATCGCCCTCGCGGCCCTGGTCGCGGCGCCGGCGCTGGCCCTCGACGCGGAGCAGGCCCAGAAGGCGACCGAGACTCGCCAGTCCGTGCTCAAGGTGGTCGGCTGGAACATCGGGCCGCTCGGCGCCATGGCCCGCGACCTGGTGCCCTACGACGCCGAGATCGTGGCGCGCAATGCCCAGCGCATCGCCTGGATGTCGAGCATGCTCCCCGACGCGTTCCGCGCGGACACCCGGCCGCATGACGTGACGACGGAAGCGCTGCCCGTGATCTGGGAGAACTACGCCCGCTTCGAGGAGCTCTCGGCGAACGCCCAGGCCAGTGCCGAGCGCCTGGCCGAGATCGCGGCCGGCGGCGACGAGGCGGCGGCCAAGCAGGCCATCGGCGCGCTGATCGACGACTGCCGCGCCTGTCACAACGACTTCCGGCTCGACGACTAGTACAGCCCCAGGTCGCTCAGGCTCGGTCCCGGCGCCGAGCTGACGAGGTACCAGACCCCGGCCGCGGCGGCCGCCAGCAGCAGCAGCGCGAGCGGCAGCCGCGAGCCGGGGATGCCCGGCTCGGTCGTGTTCTTGCGACCCGACAGCATTGCTGCCACCAGGTTGATGCCGGGCTTCCAGAGATACAGCAGCACGGCCGCGACATGGACCGCGACCAGCGCGAGCAGGATGTCGAAGCCCGTTGCATGCGCCTTGCCGGCCAGGTCCCGCAGGCCGTCGGGCGCGGCCCAGTACCAGGGCCCCGCGTCGAGGCCGTCGTGGCTGTTCACCATGCCGCTCGCCACCTGCACCGCGAGCAGCGCCAGCAACGCCAGGATCATCCAGCCGCCCGCCGGCGTGTGCCCGGCGGGCTCGGCAGCGGTCCCTTTCAGCCAGCCGCGCAGGTAGGCGAGGGCGCGGCGCGGGCCGACGACGAAGCTCGCGAAGCGGGCGTAGCGCGGGCCGGCCAGCCCCCACGCGAGGCGGAACAGCACCAGCGTTGCGATGGCGTAGCCGGCGTAGAAGTGCACCTCCATCCATTCGAACTCGGCGCTCAGCCATGCCGTGCCTACCAGCAGCGCCAGCAGCCAATGAAACAGGCGGACCGGCAGGTCCCAGACCAGGCGCTTCGCGGGCGCCGCGAACTGTTTTTCGGGCTTCATGGGGCATGACTATAAACCGTCCGGGGAGCGTCCGGCGGGGACTCTTCGGTTGGGGCTTGACGGCGTTTCATGGTCGCCTATAATGCGCGCCCCACCGACGAGTCCGGCGAGGATTCGGGGCGCCCCTCGGAGCAAAAATATTTCGCTCCGATGTGTTGACAGCCCCCGGACCTCCCGTATACTTGTCGGTCTGCCCCGGCCATGGTGCCTGGGCCCGCTCTTTAACAATCAGGACCAAGTAATTTGTGTGGGAGCTCGTGTCGATGCCTGCAGTCGCAGACATTGGTCGAGCACCAAACAGTCAGTAATCTATTGAGTGAATGGTGGATCGACGTTTCAGCTCAAAACTTTGAACTGAAGAGTTTGATCCTGGCTCAGATTGAACGCTGGCGGCATGCTTAACACATGCAAGTCGAACGGTAACAGCGGGAGCTTGCTCCCGGCTGACGAGTGGCGGACGGGTGAGTAATGCATAGGAATCTGCCCAGTAGTGGGGGACAACCTGGGGAAACTCAGGCTAATACCGCATACGCCCTACGGGAGAAAGCGGGGGATCTTCGGACCTCGCGCTATTGGATGAGCCCAAGTCGGATTAGCTAGTTGGTAGGGTAACGGCCTACCAAGGCGACGATCCGTAGCTGGTCTGAGAGGACGATCAGCCACACCGGAACTGAGACACGGTCCGGACT
>JASFEC010000145.1:0-6409 GCA_050125045.1 Gammaproteobacteria bacterium
CTCCTCGACTTCCCAGTCGATCCCGTCCTGCGTGATCCGGTAAGGGTTGTAACCGTCGACGGTGGACGCATTGACGAAGCGCGTGATGATGTTGTCCACGAAGGCGGGAAAGCTGAGCGCCAGGGCTTCCCAGTTCTGGAAGATGTCGCGCCAGTTGCCCTCGTAGGCCAGCAGGTCCTTGCCGCGCTCGTCGTGCAGGCGGATCGCGAACTGGTTCCAGGGACGGCTAGGATCGCCATGGCGGCGGCTGAAGGTAATCGGCAGGTATTCGCAGGCCAGCCGCGAGAGCTGCGCGTCGCCGCGCGCCGCCACGGCAGCCATGAGCTCTTGCAGCGAGATGCGCGCGGGCAGCTCGTCCAGCAGCTCTCGGTTGCGCTCGTAGACCGGACGGTTGAAATGGCGGACGGTCCTGCCGAAATGGCCCGACCTGATGGTGTACTGGTCGAAGAAGATGCCGCCGCGCAACACGTTGAACAGCACGTTCGCGTAATGATGCACGCCCACGGTCTCCTCGGCCGTGGCCTGGAAGCCGTCGGCGGCCGACATGAGCCGCGCCAGCCGGTCCGAGCCCGCGGCAACGGAGTCCATGACCGCCTGATTTAGCTTCGCCCGGTCGCTCAGTGCCCGGCGCAGCGCCACCACCTCTTGCTGGGTTTGCGCGGTGTCGGCGACGAGGGTCCATTCCTGCCGGGCTGCGGCGGGAAGATCCAGCGTCGTGCTGACGAGGTAGGCCCCGCGCATGCCGCGCTGCATGGTCTCCGTGGTCGGGGCGTGACCGAGCCGGAATCCGTCCACCTGGCGGGAGGAAAGCAGCACCACCGGCTCGTCAAGTCCCAGGGAGAACACGGTCGTGGCCTTCAGGGACTCGCTGGGCTCGGCGCGGTCGGTGATCGTGGAATAGAGGCTCAGGATCGCCAGGCCGGTGGCAGGGTCGAGCTCGTTCCACTTGTAGGCGTCCACCAGGTTGCTGACGTTGGTCTGGGTGAAGAGTGGCGTGTTGGCCGGCAGGATGTTCTGCAAGCCATCCAGCATCTCTATGCGGCGCGGGGTGTCCGCGATATTCTCCAGTTCGCAGCGCCGTACGAAGCCGTACTCGCGGCTGCTCATCCAGGTGCAGCGGAACGCGAGGCCCAGCTCGTGGTGGATTTCCTCGAAGCACACCTTGTTGCCGAGCGTGCTCTTGTACAGGTTCCGCGTCAGTTCCGGAGCGCCCGAATGCTCGGGATTGAAGGGCTCCCACAGCACAGCCCCGTCCGGGGCGTGAACGCGGAACAGCGTACGGCTACCCGTGTGACCCGCGCTCTCGTGGAGCTTGTCCACCGTGATGTAGGGGAAGAGAGCGTTCTGCGGGGACACGCGGCCCGCAGTGAGCCCGCCGGTCGACGACATGAAGAGCCAGTGATCGTCGTCTGATACGACGCTGATGAAGAAGGGCGGCATCCGGTCCACGTGGTGGATCACGTAGTACCGTTCGCCCGCGAGATAGAGAAACTCCCCGCGGACGGTGGATCTGTCGTCGGCTGGCCCGGGCGACGCAGTGTTCACGGCAACGCTATCCTCGTCGTCTCTCTCCAGGCACCGTCAGGCGGGTGTCGCCTGCGGACAGGCAGGTCCCACGTGCCGGTGGCACACCGGATCTAGTTTAGTCAATTCTGACAGCGCTGTCATCCGTGCTCGCCCCGGGCTGCCCGAGTCGCTCCTAAGGTATCGGGAAACATCGGGTTTTTCCTGATATGAGGGGCGCGCTGATTGTGCTTTAAATGCCTTGAAAGCAGGACCATCCAAAGGTGTAACGACAGCGGGGCAAAGGAGCGGGGCATGAGCACGTCACGATGGGTCTATTCCTTCGAGCAGGGGAGCGGTTCGGACAAGATGCTGCTCGGCGGGAAGGGGGCGAACCTGTGTGAGATGACGCAGATCGGCATCAACGTGCCGCCGGGCTTCGTCGTCACTACGGAAGCCTGCCTGGCGTATCTCGGTGATCCCGACCGGCGCTTGCCGGACGGCCTGATGGCAGAGGTGCGCAGCCAGATGGCCGCCCTGGAGAAACGCACCGGCAAGCGTTTCGGGGGTGGAGACGACCCGCTGCTGGTATCGGTGCGCTCGGGCTCCGCCATGTCGATGCCGGGGATGATGGACACGATCCTCAACCTCGGCCTCAATGCCGATACGCTGGCCGGGCTGATCCGCCACACGGACAATGCACGCTTCGCGTACGACGCCTACCGGCGTTTCATCCAGCTGTTCGGCAAAGTGGCGCTCGGAGTGCCCGATGACCTTTTCGACGAGGAATTCGAGGCGGTCAAGCTCCGGGTCGGCGCGCGCGTTGACGTGGCGCTGGAGGCGGATGCGCTCGCCGAGATCAGCGAGCGCTTCCTCGAGGTGGTGGCGCGACAGACCGGGCGACCGTTTCCCGTCGATCCCTACGAGCAGCTCGAGATCGCCATCCAGGCGGTATTCAGCTCGTGGATGGGCCGGCGCGCAGTGGATTATCGCCGCGAGTTCGGCATCACGCCCGCCATGGCGAACGGCACCGCGGTAAACGTCTGCACCATGGTGTTCGGCAACATGGGAACAGACAGCGCCACCGGGGTCGGCTTCACCCGCAACCCCGGCACGGGGGAAAACGCTCTCTACGGGGAATACCTGGTAAACGCTCAGGGAGAGGACGTGGTCGCCGGGATCCGCACGCCGCGACCGATCGCCGAGCTGGCGCAGGAAATGCCGGCCATGCATGCGGAGCTGATGGGATTGCGGGAACGGCTGGAACGTCACTACCAGGAAGTGCAGGATTTCGAGTTCACCATCGAGCGGGGCTCGTTGTATTGCCTGCAGACGCGCAACGGCAAGATGAATGCCGCGGCGATGGTGCGCACCTCCGTGGAAATGCAGGAGGAGGGGCTTCTCAGCCGGGACCAGGCGCTCGCGCGCATCAATCCCGCGCAGCTCGAGCAGATGCTGTTCCCCCGTCTCGACCCGGGACATCACTCCGAGCCCCTGGCCACCGGGCTGCCGGCCTCGCCGGGCGCGGCGAGCGGGCATGTCGTGTTTGATGCGGATCGTGCGGAGGCTCTCGGTCGCCAGGGCCAGGACGTCCTGCTGTTGCGCGAGGAAACCAAGCCCGAGGATATCCACGGCTTCTTTGCCGCGCGCGGCATCCTCACCAGTCGGGGCGGCAAGACGTCGCACGCGGCGGTGGTGGCCCGCGGCATGGGCAAGCCCTGCGTGGCCGGCGCCGAGGGCATCCAGGTGGACACGGCGCGGCGCGTTGCCTTCGTCGGCACCCAGGTCATCAAGGAAGGCGACTTGCTGACGATCGACGGCAGCAGCGGCAACGTCTACCGCGGCAAGGTGCCTACGGTGGAGCCCGAGTTCACGCCCAGCCTGAGCACCCTGCTGGAATGGGCGGATGAGCGCGCCCGGCTCAGGGTGCGGGCCAACGCGGATACCCCGGAGGATGCGGAGCGGGCGTTGCGCTATGGCGCCACCGGCATCGGCCTGTGCCGGACCGAGCGGATGTTCAATGCACCGGACCGGCTTCCGATCGTCGTGGACATGATCGTCGCCGACACGCCGGAAGAACGCGCCGAGGCGCTCGATCGGCTGCTGCCGATCCAGCGGGCGGATTTCGCCGGGCTGCTGCGGGCGATGGCGCCGCGGCCCGTGACGATCCGCCTCCTGGATCCGCCGATCCACGAGTTCCTGCCGGCGGAACGCCAGCTGGAGGAAGAGATCGCGCGCCTGCAAGATCTCCGCGGGGCCGTGCGCGGCCTGGAGGTGCTCGCCGACGTGGCGCGCTCGGAGCCGGATCCGCGCCTCCCCTCGACCCTGCGCGACATGGGCGATACCCGTCGGCTCGACGCGATCATCGCCCGCAAGGAACTGATCCTCGAGAAAGCCCTGGCGCTGCGCGAGGTCAACCCGATGCTCGGCCACCGCGGTGTCCGCCTCGGAATCACTTATCCCGAGATCTACCGCATGCAGATCCGGGCCGTGCTCGAGGCGGCCGTGGAGTGCATGCGGGAGGGCCTCGAGGTCGATCCGGAGATCATGGTGCCGCAGGTGTGCACGGTGCAGGAGCTGATGCTCGTGCATGCGCAGATCGAGGAAGTGCGCCGGGAAGTCGAGTCCGAGCACGGACTCGCGGTGCCTTGCCGCTTCGGGTCCATGGTGGAGGTAGTGCGCGCTTGCCTGCGGGCGGAGCGGATGGCGGGCGTCGCCGAGTTCTTCTCCTTCGGCACCAACGACCTGACCCAGGCGGTGTTCTCCTTTTCCCGCGAGGACGCTGAGAACAAGTTCCTGCCCATGTACAACGAGCGGGGGATTCTCCAGGACAACCCATTCGAAGTGCTGGACACCAAGGGTGCGGGCCGACTGATGGCGCTTGCCGTCGAGTGGGGACGCGCGGCCCGCCCCGATCTGCATGTCGGCATCTGCGGCGAGCACGGCGGTCATCCCGCTTCAATCCGCTTCTGTCACGAGATCGGGCTGGACTACGTGTCGTGCTCCGCGCCGCGGGTGCCGATCGCGCGCCTGGCGGCGGCGCAGGCGGCGTTATGACCGATGCGGTGTCCGCCGCCCTGGCCCTGGCAGCGCTGGCCATCGTGCTGTCCAGCGTTTTGCTGCTGGCCGGCCGCTTTCTCCGCGTGGCGGAGGATCCCCGACTCGAGCGGCTCGTGTCGCTGCTGCCCGGAACCAATTGCGGCGCCTGCGGGTATGCCGGGTGCCGGGCATTCGCCGCCGCGCTGCTGGCCGGCGAGGCCCCTCCGGCGCGGTGCTCGGTCAGCTCCCCGGCCGCGCACCGGCGTATTGCCGAGTTTCTGCAGGTCGATGTCGGGATCGCGGAGCGTCGGGTGGCGCGTCTTGCCTGCGCCGGGGACCGGGACAAAGCGCCACTCCAGGCGGTGTACCAGGGTGAGCCTCGGTGTTCGGCGGCGGCCGTGGTCGGTGGGGGCGGCAAGGGCTGTACCTGGGGCTGCCTGGGGTTCGGGGATTGCCAGCGGGCCTGTGATTTCAAGGCCATAAGCATGACTCCGCGCGGGCTGCCGGTGGTCGACGAGGCGCGGTGCACGGCCTGCGGGGACTGCGTGCGGGCCTGCCCGCGGGATCTGTTCCAGATCGTGCCCGCGTCACAGCGGCTGTGGGTCGCGTGCAACAACCCGCTGGCCGGGAACCAGCTGCTGGAAACCTGCCGCGTAGCCTGCACGGCCTGCGGGCGATGCGTGCAGGCCGCTCCCGGCTGGCTGCGGCTGGAGCACAACCTGCCCTGCCAGGTCGAGGGCGCGACCGGGCGTCCGCCCCATGCAGCCGTGGATCGCTGTCCGACCGGCGCCATCGTCTGGTTCAGCCAGGGGAGGGTCGAGACCGGGGCAGCCACAGGCCCCGCGCGTGCGACCAGCACCATTGAACGAACGGCATGAGCCCGTCGCGATGCGAATGACAGGAAAAGCCATGAAGCAAGCTACTCGCCACGGAATCGACCCGGCACCCAGGTATCCAGGCCTGCGAGCCGCGATGGACGGCAACAGCGCCGTGGTGGCCATGGAGCAGGACGCGAGCGATGCGGCCGGCGCATATCCGATCACGCCGTCCACCCAGATGGGCGAGGGCTGGGCCGCGGCCGCGGCGGAGGGGCATCGGAATATCTCCGGTCGGCCGTTGATTTTCGTCGAGCCCGAGGGAGAGCACGCCGCGGCTGCGGTGACCGCCGGATTATCGATGGCGGGACTGCGCGCGGCGAATTTTTCCTCCGGCCAGGGCGTGGCCTACATGCACGAGTCGCTGTATGCGGCCGTTGGCAAACGGCTGACCTATGTGCTCAATGTCGGCTGCCGCGCGATGACCAAGGCGACTCTCAACGTGCACGCCGGGCACGACGACTATCACTGCATCGATGACACGGGCTTTTTCCAGCTGTTCGCCCGCGATGCGCAGAGCGCGGCCGATCTCAACCTCGTGGCACACCGGCTGGCCGAGCGCGCGCTTAATCCGGGGATCGTCGCCCAGGACGGATTCCTCACCACCCACCTCATCGAGTCACTGCTGCTGCCCGAGCGCGGACTGGTCGCGGAGTACCTCGGCCGTCCCGAGGACATCATCGACTGCCCGACACCGGCGCAACGGATGCTCTTCGGCGACACCCGGCGCCGCGTGCCGGAGTTGTGGGACGTGGACAACCCGATGATGGCGGGCGTGGTGCAGAACCAGGACGCCTACATGCAAAGCGTCGCGTCTCAGCGCCCGTTCTTTTTCGAGCCCATCGCTTCGCTGGCGGACGAAGCCTTCGCAGAATTCGCGGGCCTGACCGGACGCAATTACGAGCGTGCGGCCGGCTACCGCACGGAGGACGCCGAATACTTGCTGCTCGGCCAGGGGAGCGTGGTTCCAACGGCCGAGGCGGTGGCTGACT
>JASFEC010000146.1:0-6276 GCA_050125045.1 Gammaproteobacteria bacterium
TCGGCCAGGCCGGCGTCACCCTCGCTGGCTTCGTGGCAACCTGGCTGGCGCTGGTGCTGGGCATCGGCCTCCTGGAGCGTGATGTCCTCAGCGGGCCGGTGCTGGGGCTGCTGGTGCTCGGGGTGCTGGCACTGGGGGAAGCGTGGCAGCCCCTGCCCGGCGCATGGCGGCGGCTGGAGCAGTGCCGGGGCGCGGCAGAACGACTCGGCGAGACCTGGCACGAGGCGCCCCGGCTCGCGGTGGCCGCAGCCCCGCTGCCGGCCCGCGGCCAGTCGCTGGAGCTCGAGGAGGTCAGCTTCGGCTACCGTTCCGACCTGCCCCCCGTGCTCGACCAGCTCTCGCTGCAGATCGCCGCCGGCGAGCGCGTCGCCGTGGTGGGGCCGAGCGGCGCCGGCAAGAGCACGCTGGCGATGCTGCTGATGCGCCAGCTCGACCCGCAGGCGGGCCGGATCAGGCTCGAGGGCGTCGACCTGCGCGCCCTGGACCCCGACAGCCTGCGGCGGCATATCGGGCTGCTCTCCCAGCGCCCGGTCCTGTTCCGCGACACGCTCGCCGAGAACCTGCGCATCGCGCGCCCGGAAGCCACCGAAGGTGAGTTGTTCCATGCCCTGGAGACCGCGGGGCTGGGCGATTTCGTCGCGGGACTCGACGACGCGCTGGAGACCTGGGTGGACGAAGCGGCGACCAACCTGTCTGGCGGTGAGGCCCGCCGCCTCGCGCTGGCCCGGCTGGTGCTGACGGACTGCCCGATCGTGATTCTCGACGAGCCGACCACGGGCCTCGATGCCGCCACGGCGCGGGGCCTGGCCGGCACGCTGGACCGCTGGCTCGAAGGCCGCACCGCGGTGATGATCACCCATGACCCGGAGCTGCTGCCACGCCACGACCGCCAGTTGCGCCTCGGCGGCTGAACAACGAAAAACGCGCGGGGTTCTTACACCCCGCGCGTCATCTCGAGTACCGGAAGCAGCGGCGCCTAGTGCGCGTGCACGCCCTTGCCTTCGCCCTTGGTCTTGGCCTCGCTGGCCTGCGGCGGCTCCTCGGGCGTGACTTCGGCCGTCGGCTCGGGCATGTGCGTCAGCGCCACCTCGAGCACCTGGTCGATCCACTTCACCGGCCTGATGTCGAGCTTGCCCTTGATGTTCTTCGGGATCTCCGCGAGGTCCTTCTCGTTCTCCTCGGGGATCAGCACCACCTGGATGCCGCCGCGGTGCGCCGCCAGCAGCTTCTCCTTGAGGCCGCCGATAGGCAGCACCTCGCCGCGCAGGGTAATCTCCCCGGTCATGGCGACGTCGGAGCGCACCGGAATCCCGGTGAGCGCGGAGACCAGCGCGGTGCACATGCCGATACCGGCGCTCGGCCCGTCCTTCGGCGTGGCGCCTTCCGGCACGTGGATGTGCACGTCCCGCTTGGCGTGGAACTCGGGGTCGATGCCCAGCACGCCGGCGCGGCTGCGGACCACGGTCATGGCCGCCTGGATCGACTCCTTCATGACGTCGCCCAGGGTGCCGGTGTGGATCAGCTTGCCCTTGCCGGGAATCGTCGCGGCCTCGATGGTCAGCAACTCGCCGCCCACCTCGGTCCACGCCAGGCCGGTCACCTGGCCGACGCGGTCCGTCTCTTCCGCGCGACCGAAACGGAAGCGCTTCACGCCCAGGTACTTGTCGATGCTCGCGGGCTTGACGGTGACTTTCTTCGTGTCCTTCTTGAGCACCATCTCCTTCACGGCCTTGCGGCAGATCCGGGCGATCTCGCGCTCGAGGTTCCGCACGCCGGCCTCCCGCGTGTAATGCCGGATGACGTCGCGGATAGCGGCATCGGTGATCACCAGCTCGTCTTCCTTGAGACCGTTGTTCTTGACCTGCTTCGGCACCAGGTAACGCTTGGCGATATTCAGCTTCTCATCCTCGGTATAGCCGGGGATGCGGATCACTTCCATGCGGTCCAGCAGCGCCGCAGGAATGTTCAGGCTGTTGGCCGTGCAGATGAACATGGTCTCGGACAGGTCGAAATCCACCTCGAGATAGTGGTCGTTGAAGGCGGAGTTCTGCTCGGGGTCGAGCACCTCCAGCAGCGCCGAGGAGGGGTCGCCGCGGAAGTCCATCGACATCTTGTCGATCTCGTCCAGCAGGAACAGCGGATTGCGCACGCCGGTGCGTGACATGTTCTGAATGATCTTGCCCGGCATGGAACCGATATAGGTGCGCCGGTGGCCGCGGATCTCGGCCTCGTCACGGACGCCGCCGAGGCTCATCCGCACGAACTTGCGGTTCGTCGCGCGCGCGATGCTCTTGCCCAGCGAGGTCTTGCCCACGCCCGGCGGCCCGACCAGGCAAAGGATCGGGCCCTTCTGCTTCTTCACGCGCTGCTGCACGGCGAGGTATTCGAGGATGCGCTCCTTGACCTTCTCCAGCCCGTAGTGATCCTCTTCCAGCACCTTCTCAGCGCGCGCCAGGTCCTTCAGCACCCGCGTGCGCTTCTTCCACGGCGCCTTCAAGAGCCAGTCGATGTAGTTCCGCACCACGGTCGCCTCGGCGGACATGGGCGACATCATCTTCAGCTTGTTGAGCTCGGAGGTGGCCTTTTCCTTCGCCTCGGCCGGCATGCCGGCCGTCTCGATCTTCTTCTCGAGCTCGGCGACCTCGCTGGCCTCCTCGTTCATGTCACCCAGTTCCTTCTGGATGGCCTTCATCTGCTCGTTCAGGTAGTACTCGCGCTGACTCTTCTCCATCTGCTGCTTCACGCGGCCCCGCACGCGCTTCTCGATCTGCAGCACGTCGATCTCGCCCTCGATCAGGGCCATCACCAGCTCCAGCCGCTCGCGGATGGACGCCGTCTCCAGCACGCGCTGCTTGTCGGCCAGGCGCAGCGACATGTGGGCTGCGACGGTGTCGGCGAGGCGGCCCGGGTGATCGATCCCGGACAGCGAGGTCAGGATCTCCGGCGGCACCTTCTTCGACAGCTTCACGTAGTTCTCGAACTGGGCGACGACCGAGCGCGTCAGCACCTCGATCTCGCGGTCGTCGAGCGCATCGGCATCCTCGAGCACCTCGATGTCGGCGGTGAAGTACTCGCCCTCGCGGATGTTCTTGAGCGCCACCCGCTGGCCGCCCTCGACCAGCACCTTTACGGTCCCGTCGGGCAGCTTCAGCAGCTGCAGGATGGTCGCCAGGGTGCCGACGTCGTACACGTCGCCCGGGCCGGGCTCGTCCACGTCGGCCTGCTTCTGGGCCACGAGCACGATCTGCTTGCCGGCCTGCATGGCCTGGTTGAGGGCCCGGACCGACCGGTCCCGGCCGACGAACAGCGGGATGACCATGTGCGGATAGACCACCACGTCCCGCAGCGGCAGCAGCGGGGCGCCGGATTCGGGGACCTGGGGAGTCGCGGGGGTCTGGGTGCTGTCTTCTGCCACGTAGGAAGTCTCCTGAGTGCTCGGTGAAGCCGGCCTGCGCCATGGACGCCAGCATGGCCTAGTTATGGGGGCCGGCATCCAATTAATCAAGGGCGAACGCCGCCGGGATCGGCCCCCGGACGGCGCCCAGGCGCCTAAGCTATTGAAATACCCTGAATGATGATTCGGGCTGGACGCCCAACCGGATGCTACATGGCCGAACCGGTCGGCCGGCGCTCCTCGCGGTGGGAATCGTCGGACTCGAACATCATGTACGGCTTGTTCTCGCCGTTCACGACGGTCTCGTCGACCACCACCTTGCTGACATCTTCCATGGAGGGAAGCTCGTACATGGTGTCCAGCAGCACGGTCTCGAGGATGGTGCGCAGCCCCCGAGCTCCCGTCTTGCGGGCCATGGCCCTGCGGGCCAGCGCCCGCAGCGCATCCTCGCGGAACTCGAGATCGACGCCCTCCATCTCGAACAGGCGCCGGTACTGCTTGGTCAGCGCATTCTTCGGCTCGACCAGGATGCGGACCAGCGCCTCCTCGTCCAGTTCCTCGAGGGTAGCGACCACCGGCAGGCGGCCGACGAACTCGGGGATCAGGCCGAACTTGATCAGGTCTTCCGGCTCGACCTCGTGGAACAGCTCGCCGGTGGACTTCTGCTCGCTCTGGCCCTTCACCTCGGCGGCGAAACCGATGCCGCTCTTGGAGGAGCGGTTGGAGATGATTTTCTCCAGGCCAGCGAAGGCGCCCCCGCAGATAAACAGGATATTGCGGGTATCGACCTGCAGGAACTCCTGCTGCGGATGCTTGCGCCCGCCCTGGGGCGGAACCGAGGCCACGGTGCCCTCGATCAGCTTCAGCAGCGCCTGCTGCACGCCCTCGCCCGACACGTCGCGGGTGATGGACGGGTTGTCCGACTTGCGGGAGATCTTGTCGATCTCGTCGATGTAGACGATGCCGGTCTGCGCCCGCTCGACGTCGTAGTCGCACTTCTGCAGCAGCTTCTGGATGATGTTCTCGACGTCCTCGCCGACGTAGCCCGCCTCGGTCAGCGTGGTCGCGTCGGCGATCGTGAAGGGCACGTTGAGGAGGCGTGCCAGGGTCTCGGCGAGCAGCGTCTTGCCGCAGCCCGTGGGGCCAATCAGGAGGATGTTGCTCTTGGCGAGCTCGACCTCGTCGTTGCGGCCGCCGCGCTCGCCGCTCCGGCTCTCGAGACGCTTGTAATGGTTGTAGACGGCGACCGACAGCACCTTCTTGGCCGAGGCCTGGCCGATCACGTACTGGTCGAGGACCGAGTAGATTTCCTGCGGCTTGGGCAGCTTGCTACCGCCGCCCTCTTCCTTGTCCTCGAGTTCCTCGCGAATGATGTCGTTGCACAGTTCGACGCATTCGTCGCAGATGAACACGGAGGGGCCGGCGATCAGCTTCCGCACCTCGTGCTGGCTCTTGCCGCAGAAGGAACAGTAAAGCAGCTTGCCGTCTTCGTGCTTGCCGCGGGAATCGTCAGCCATGCGTCGACCTCGAGATATGAACTTTTGCGCGGCCGCTCAGAGCGTTACCGGCAGCGACTATATAGCACGGGGCCGCCGCCGGCTGCAAAAAGCGGCGCTGCTCAGGATTCCAGCGGCAGGGCCTCGCCGCGGCGGTTCAGGACGCGGTCCACGAGGCCGTAGTTGACGGCCTCTTCGCCCCCGATGAAGAAGTCCCGGTCGGTGTCCTGCGCCACCTTTTCCTTGGTCTGGCCCGTGTGGTGGGCGAGGATCTCGTTCAGCCGCTCGCGGATCTTCAGCACCTCGCGGGCATGGATGTCGATGTCCGAGGCCTGGCCCTGGAAGCCGCCGAGGGGCTGGTGGATCATAATCCTGGAGTGCGGGAGGCAGAAGCGCTTGCCGCTGGCGCCGCCGGCGAGCAGCACCGCGCCCATGCTGGCCGCCTGGCCCACGCAGATCGTCGACACGTCCGGCTTGATGAACTGCATCGTGTCGTAGATCGACATCCCCGCGGTCACCACGCCGCCCGGCGAGTTGATGTACAGGTGGATGTCCTTGTCCGGGTTTTCGGACTCGAGGAACAGCAACTGGGCGACGATCAGGTTCGCCATGTGGTCCTCGATCGGTCCCACGACGAAGATCACCCGCTCCTTCAGCAGCCGGGAATAGATGTCGTAGGCGCGCTCGCCCCGGGCGGTCTGCTCGACCACCATGGGTACCAGGTTCATCGCCTCGGTCGTCATGCGCCGCCCTCCTGGTTCATGATGTCATTGAAGCTGGTCGGCTTGTCGGCAATCTTGGCACGCTCCAGCAGCCAGTCCAGCACCTGCTCTTCCAGCACGGCTGTCTCGACCTGGCTCATCAGGTCGCGGTTGGCGCGATAGACGCGAGCTACGGCCTCCGGATCCCCGAAATTCTCGCCGATTTCCCGCAGGCGCTGCTCGACCCGGTCGGCGTCGACACGGATGTCGTTGGCCCGCACGATCTCGCCGATGAGCAGCCCGAGGGCAACCCGGAAGCGCGCCGGCCCCTCGAAAGGCTCGCGCGGCGGCAGCTCGGCCTGGCCGGCCTCCGCATTGGGGTTCATCCGGCGCGCCATGTCCTGGCGCAGGGCCTCGATCTCCTGCTCCAGCAGCGCGGCGGGGACTTCGAACTCGTTGGCCGCGACCAGCTTGTCGAACAGCTGGCGCTTGACGCTGTCGCGGACCACGCGCGCCATCTCCTCGTGCATATTGTTCTCGACTTCCTGCCGGAACTTCTCCAGGCCGCCCTCCTGGACGCCGAAGGACTCGGCGAAGAGGTCGTCGACCACGGGCAGGTGATTCTCCTCGACCTTGCGACAGGTGACCTTGAACACGGCCTGCTTGCCGGCCACTTCCTCGCCGG